>JBFRWR010000480.1:0-13984 GCA_051439685.1 Trichodesmium sp. | reverse complement strand
GGAGCCAGGAGTTGGGAGTCATAATTTCGGTCAAATAGAATAGGGAAAAAAGTATAAAAATAGCCCCTTGCTTCATCATCTCCCCATCTCTCCAGCTAATTTTATAGAGCCACTCAGGGGTTCTATACAATCTACTCAACTATGTGGATTTCATGCCGATCCAGCAGACCAGATTATTGTGGCAACAGCTAAAATTCATGGTTCGTTGTTAGTCACTCAAGACCAAAAAATCTTGAATTATTTTCAAAGGAAGTAATAAATTGACTCAAACCTACTAACTCTTCCCTACTCCCTTACTCCCCTACTCCTTAAAAAAGACTTTTGAGCGCCAACCCTATTTATTATTAGCAGCTCGCACGAGAATAACAGTAGCATCACAACCACGAGCGATCGCTTCTGGGATATTACCATTAATTGCTTGTTTTAAAAATCCTTCTTTACTAGCACCAATAACTACAACATCACTGTGATTACTATGGGCGAGATCGACTACAGCATCTGAAACATAATTAGAGCAAATTGAAGTAACAAGAACTTCTGTCTGTAAACGATGTCTGAGTATTTTAGCAGCTTGTTTCATTTCTTTAATATTAGGTTTAACAACAGAGGGAGTAAAAACCTGACATAAAAGAATTTCTGGTTTCACACTCAAAGAAACTAAGGCAGGTAAAAGTTTTACTGCTGCTGCTTGCGTCGGAATATCTCTCAGAGGAACTAACCAATTTCGCCACCCTAAAAATGAGTACATATGATCGGACATAAAATTTTGCTCATAGTCATCTTTACCAGCAACATTGCTCAACCTTTCTTTGTCTCTAAAGTTCTCAATTCCCCACTTGACTACTACCACCTCACAACTAGCTTTTCTGATCAGAGTATCCACAATACTACCAAAAATACGACCTGGTGCAATGTCACCCTTCCAACCCATTAATATCAAAGATATATGTCTTTCTTTAACAGTTTCCAAAATAGCATCACCAACATTATGACTCACCCGCACTTGAGTATGTATGGGAATTTCTAAATCTTTAGCTATACGTTCTGCCATTGCTAGTAAACGCCGACTATCCGTTGTATCGACTACAGTCTCAGCAGGAGAAACCTGACGCGGTACAATCATAATTTGTAGACATTCTAGTTCATAATTCCGTTGCCGAGCAATTACAGTGGCTAACCTTAATAATGCAGGAGCAGTATGAGGGTTACTCAATGGTACTAACAACCTACCATTACCAATTTGAGGCGATCTGGTTTGATAAACTATATAAGATTTTTCTCGGCGATGAGTCGGTAAGTTTGCCTTAACTGTTAATTCTTCTGATTCTACTCTAATAATATCAGTATCAGTAATGATTCCGACTAGATGACGACCTTCCATCACTGGTAAACGACCTATTTTGTATCTATGTAACAGATATAATACCTCACTCAAATTATCTGTGGTTTTAACTGTCATCGGATGATGTGTCATAAATTCTTTTAAGAGAGTATCTTGTGGAAATTCACGTTTTCTTGTGTAAGCTAAATCTGTTTGCGTGACAATACCTACCAGTGTTCCATCATTATCGAGTACAGGAAAACCTCGATGGTGAGAATTAGAAAATTTCTGCTTTACCTCTTCTAAACTTAAATCCTGTTCGAGAGTTTCCACTGGGGTGTGCATAACTTCATCAGCAGAAATATTACTCAAATAATCATTTACCGATTTTTCTTGTTTAAGTTGAATACCTTTTAAATCCAAAATTTTGTCAGATAGAGATTTTTTATCTATCTTTTCTGCCATTAAATAAGCCACAATAGTAACGATCATTAGTGGCAATACTAAACGAAAGTCTTGAGTTTTTTCAAAGACAATTACTACTGCTGTCATTGGTGCCCTAGATACAGCACAAAAGAAAGCCCCCATTCCTGCTAAAGCATAAACTGTCGGTTGCTCAATACCGACTAAGTGACTTTGAGCAATTCCAACTATCTGACCTAAACCAGAACCAATAACTAAAGATGGTGCAAATAAGCCACCCGGAGCCCCTGAACCTGCTGCCAATATTGTTAAAATAAAGTGGGCGCTAAAAGCCATCAGACTTAATTTTAAACTTGCTTCGCTAGTGCCTAGTAATTGTGTTAAACCTGTATAATTGTGAAATTCCTCTGGTAGAATAGCTACTATTAACCCACTAATTAATCCAGTTAGAGCAATTTGCAAAGGTAATTTCAATGGTAGTTTATTTTGATTAAAAATTGATATTGCAATAACTCCTCGACTAAATATTGCTCCGAAGCAACCCGCTAACATTCCTAAAACTATATAGAAAGGAATTTCTTTGAGGTATAAAAATCCTGTAATTGAGTTACCTAGCGCATAACTACTATAGTGAAAACTTTCTCGTCCTAATATTTGAGAAACAACTGCACCAACAAAAGAAGCAATAATCGCCGGACCTAGAGTAATACTAGAAATATCCTGCATCAGGTCTTCAAGCACAAATAAAACTCCGCTGATAGGTGCATTGAACCCAGCAGCTAACCCAGCAGCAGCACCACAAGCAATTAACTGACGACGATAACTCGGAGATGTGGGAAACCAATAACTAATCCAAGCTCCCAAGGATGCCCCTATTTGCACAGTTGGGCCTTGTCGTCCTAATGGTAATCCAGAACCCACTGTAATAATAGTAGTCAGCATTTTGACAATGGCAATTCTGAAGTTTAAGGCTACTCGCATTCCTGCAAGTGCTGCTTTTACTTGTGGTACTCCACTGCCTTTTGTATCTGGTTCTAAGGATTCGACTAATACGCCTGCAATAAATCCTCCAATTAAGCCAAATAATGGTAGTGAAAACAATGGCATAAATTTGAGGGATGCTGCTATCCGCCAACTACCTAACCATCCTACACCTTCTTTCAAAGCAACGGCGGCTAATCCAGAAGTTACCCCAATTAAGCACGCTTCAAAAATTGCTAGGCGTTTCGGTTTTAGTAATGGATAGATAAATGTTTTGAGATGTGTTTTTACTTCTTCCTGGATAGACTGATACCACATCATAGGACATTGGTTATTGTTTTGGGAGACCTGATGTTTATTCTACTCCCTAATCACTATTTTTTCTTGATTTTTTTATGAGGAAAATTAGTATAAATTTCTCATAAATTAAGATTGATTTAGCACTTAATATCAAGGATAAGGAAATCATTAATTTGATCTATTACTAATCTAAGAAAGAGGGAATAGGGAGAAAAAAATACAAATACTCGACAACTATTTATCACTTACAAATTTAGGTAATCATTCAGCGTTCAGCTATTAGCTTCTCAGATACATCTATAATTTCCTGCTACAAATTATATAGCAATCCTCTAATCGATTTCAGTATTTTAGGAGTAGTTAGGGCTTGCTGATTAAATATTAAAGCATTTACAGATAAAGGGAAGTGCAATTTTAGGTCGTGACAAAGTACCAGGTTTTCAGTTAAAATTGCTAAAAAAGTGAGTATTTTGGGGTGACGCGAGACAAAAATTAAGGCACAATTATTCCTCAAATTTTCCCTGTATCCCCAAACTTCCCACCTTGCCCAAACTCTGCTTTTTCCTGTTTTAAAGGTAATTTAACGTAGTTAATATACAGGATGCTAGCTGCCTGCTGACTAATTAAGGTGTTTCTGAAAAGAAGAGAACATAGTAGTTATTATATTAATTTTGATAGATTTTCTACTTCTGAAGTGTTCCCTTTTCCCTAAAAGAAAGAATGAATAAAATATCAGCATTTGCTGATTTAAAGTATTTTTTGAATCAAAGTAAAAATCAACATCAAATCCTCATATTAAATCTACTAATGTTTTCAGATTGGGTACTTCTAAATCTGGTTTACCACTAGCTGGTAAGGTTGCACCAAATCCTTCTTTCCCTTGTCGGCGATTTACCCAAATTGTTGATAGTCCGAGTGCTTTGGCTGGTACTATATCATGGTAAATACTTTGGGCAATATGTAATAGTTTTTCTGGTGCAATTTTCATTTTTTTAATTGCAAATTCAAAGTTCTTTGTTGCTGGTTTATATGATTGAATTTGCTCTGCTGTAATTACAAAGTCAAATTCTACTTCTAAATGTTTAGCGGTATTAGCAAATAAATCATTATCAATGTTAGAAATTATTGCTAGGCGATATTTTTGTTTTAAGGTTTGCAGGGCTGTGATTGTATCTGGAAAAGGTTGCCAGTTTTTGATAGAGTTTGCTAAACAGTTTAGTTCTAATTCTGTTGGTTTAAAACCTAATTCTTGACCAAAATTTTGAACTACTTGTTTGAGAATTTCTCTGTATTTTTTGTATTCTCCAGCTTCAGCTTCTGACTCGAATTTGGCAAACATTTCCAGAATTTTTTGTTCAGTAATATTGATTTTATGATTACTAACTAAATTATCTAAGACTGGAAGTATACCATTCTCCCAGTCAATTAATGTGCCATAACAATCGAAACTTAAAATCTCAAAATTTTCAAAGTTTATCATTTTTATCTCTCCTCATAATTTTGACTATCAAAATAATTGTATGGGTCAGTATTTTACCTTCAGCTTTTAGTTTATTTATAGCTTTATAAAAAAAATTAGTCTTGAAATATTTCATAATCATTACAAATATTAATTAACAGGTTTTATAGTATAACACTAGGTTAATTAGTTCTTGATATTTATAAATCCTGGAACCCTTTAAAATTCTACTATTCACCCTTCGCGTAGCACTATAACTTGAAAATTATTATTCAACAATTGGTGTAGTATTTTTTCGGAAAAGCTGAGATTTAATAATTCAATCCTGACTTTGATCGAGATAATTAAAATCAAAAAATATATAATCAGCTCGGAAGTAGCGGACAATAAAAAACTTATCCTTGAAGTTCAAAGGCACATTTATTTATTCTTCCTACTCCCTACTCCCTACTCCCTATTCCCTATTCCCTATTCCCTATTCCCTATTCCCTATTCCCTATTTTCTGAGAAAATTGTTTAAGTAATTTAATCTATTTTCCCAATAGTAGATAATCCTTCCACAATGACATGAGGAGTATAACAAGAACCATTCCATTCCCCATCACTTCCTAATTCTACTAACTGCTTTAATGCTGTATAAACATTACCAGCAACCATTGTATTCTTGATCCTACCAAGTATTTCACCATTTCTGACACGATAGCCAAGCTCAACATTTACCGAAAAATCACCAGAAATACCCGCACCACCACCAAGCATTTGATCGACTATAATCCCATCATCTAACATAGCTACTAATTCATGTAGCGATCGCTTTCCCGGCTGAACAATCAAATTAAATAATTCTGGTGTAGGATAACTACCTAAGTCTGGCCGAAACCCGTTACCAGTAGTCCCACTACCTAATAATCTGCCAGTAGTTCTATCTGTATAAAATAGTTGTAAAATACCATTTTTAATAAATTCTATAGATCGGGTGGGAGTACCTTCATCATCAAAAGGACAACTAAATGGTCCTTCTTGTGGTTCCTGGACAATAGTAATTTGCTTGTTAGTCACAAGTTCTCCCAAGCGATCGCTCCAAGGTGAGGCCCCCTCTAGAACCTGTTTACCATTTAGAGAAGCTGATACAGTACCCCATAACAAGTCGGCAGCTTTAGCCGTAAATAAAATAGGTACTTGACCTCTAGGGGGTATGACATTTTTTTCAGCCCAATTTAATCGCTGCAATATTCGGTTTGCTACTTTCCTGGGGTCTAAACTATTTCGTTGGATTTGGCCATCAGATATGTTTAAGAAATCGTCACCTCTAATCCAGTCAGCTTCTATATAGCCACTCAGAGTAGTATCTGTGTGATTACAATCTAGTCCCAATGAATTGATTAAACGGGTAGACTCTACTTCGCAGTCCCATTCACCATTACAAATTACATCTGGATAGACTTCTCTAATTAATGCAATTGCTTCTTGACCCCACTTTACCAGTCGTTCTACTGGTACAAAAATTCCTTGATCAGGATAATAACGATTATTTGCTTTAGAAGATAGTTCGATATCTTCTGGTTCATTTAGTTTACTAATAGATATGGCGCGTTCTACTAAAATTTCTGGTTGAACTGGCCCATGAGCCACAGCCAACCCTGGACATCCATTCCGCCAAAGTCGGAGTGCAGTACCTTCTGATTCAGTGTTTTCTAGTTGTTTAAGTCTATTACTTTCAAAAAATATGGGCTGGGAATGCGATCGCGCCTGAAACACTTCTGCTGCCTCAGCTCCTGCTTTGGCAGCTAATTCTAGCAGTTGTTCTGCTAATTGGGACATAACATTCTGTTTGGGATTTTTAATTTTGGACAATATTAATGATTAGTAGGATTTTACCAACGTCCAGTACCCAAAACTTAACTAAATATTAATTTCTTGTAGCAGCCAAAAACCAGCGAATGATTCTGACTCTGGATTTGACTGTACTGCCACAAAATGAACTTGTTTAACCTTTGACTTGGCTTCTTCAAATCTTTCAGCTTCGGCCATCATTGATGAATTACTCAGATTAGCTAAGGTCCAACAATCATTACCTCCAGTTTCTAATAATAATCTAGCTGGTGGACCTGGATTAAATTTCACAAAAGCTAACTCTAAACCAGACATCCAAGCCGCTAAAGGTTGCGCCCTAGATGAATAGATAATCAAGCCAGGAATATCAGATAATGGCTCTAAATTCATCATACTCAGGGGAAAAGCTTCACCAAAATCAATATCCCATTCTGACATTTCTGCAAAAGCCTCGGCTTTGAGATTAACAAATGTCCACTTTTCTCCTAGTAAAGCATCTGGCAAAGGTTGTGGAGATGGGTTCATATATTGAACCGCAGGAGTTGTTCCTGGTTGATAATTAGGATAAGTGGGATAAACTTTTTCTAAGCGCTCTTCTAGCCATCTATTAAGTGTGTAGGTGCGACGGCTGAGAGCTGTAGGTATGGCCAGTTCTCCACAAGCTTTGGTAATCATATTGTTCATCTGGCGACGGAAAAAGCGTATTTTTTGAGGCGGTTCGGGAGCATCAGCGATCGCTTTTTCAATAGCACTTCTTAGCCAAATTGAGTTTACCTGTTGGTTATCTGTAAACTCTGAGTAACGATACAAAGATTCTGTAGGATGATTAATTCCCAGGGGACTCTCACAAATTAAGAGTTCCCAGAGTTTTTTTTGTTTTTCATCTAGTACTGGACGACTGTAAAAGTCTAATTCCCAAATAGTTACCATGCCTTGCTCTTAAATTTAAGGTAAATCGAGTTTTAATTGTTATTCTCAAGTTACCATCATCTGTCCCCAAAAATATTTAGGGTTTGCTGAAAAAAGCAGAGTGTAGGGAGGGTGGGAAGTGTGGGAAGTATTCAACCGGATTTGATATGACTCCTGACTTATGAGGCAAAAACCCTTGCCTTTGCTATACAATACCGATGCTACCGGACATGATATGATGAGTGATTTATCAGCCAAAAACCCTCATCTTTGCGGAGATACCAAATGGCTTCTATAAAGATTTATTAATTGTTTTTTTCACCTCTATTTTTTTAAACCGTTATTATACTTATCTCTACAAATTTTATGTCTTAAAAAATTATACAGATTTGATACAAAAAAATTTTCAATTCAGTATAATTACTGTAGATGATAAAATCAGGGGTAAAATCCATGAGGAGTTAAACCCCCTAGATTGGTAGTTTAGAAAAATCAGGCAATGAATATCTACTTTGACAAATCTTACAAAAATTTGAAATTGAAAAAAATACTTGATCATTCCAGACTCCAAGCTTGGAAAAATCTGAAAATTGGCCAAGTAGCTCTGGGTTGTGTACTTGGTGTAGCAGCCAGTCAAGGTCTTCAAGTACCTGTTAGAGGCATAGTAATAAATGATACAGCAGGAGCTAGCACTGCTGAGTTCCTTGGCTCCCCTTTGACTGCTGTAACTGACATTTTATTCAAAGATTTGGAAACAGGTGAATTTAACAGCGGTTGTAGTGGTGCGCTGATTGCAGATAATTATATACTCACTGCCCAACATTGTTTTGATCCTTTTTTTGGAGAGGTTTCTCTTGATGATTTGAATGTTAGATTTCGGGATGAAAACAATGCTTTCTTGGAAGATATTTCAGTCAGTGAAATTTTATTCTTGGATGAAACTTTCAATTTATTAGACGGTACAGATATTGCTGTTCTTAAACTTACTGAAGCTGCTCCAGACTCAATCGATCCTTTAAAATTATTTGGTGGAGACCCCAATGAACTTCTTGACAGTGATGCAACTCTAGTTGGTTTCGGTTTAAGGGGTTTAGGTAGCGAGGGTGTTGATGAGGATGGTGAAGAATCTGAATTCGATGAGGGTGGGTTGCGCTGGGGTGCTGAAAATACCATTGATGTTGTTGGAGGTGTTTTTGAGCCAGAACTTAGCGTCCTCTTTTACTCAAATATTATTGAACTTGACTTTGATGATGGCAATTCAAACACTCTGGTAAGTGTTGGTAGTAGCCCGGAACCCCTACCAAATGAGGGGAGTGGCGCAGTTGGGGATAGTGGCAGTCCTCTTTTAGTAGAAAAGAACGGCGAGTTATTAATTGCTGGTGTTCTTAGTAGTGGATTATTTCCCACCTCTAAATTTGGTACTATATTTGATTATACTGGAGTCTCACAACACCGTAATTTTATAGAAGCAGTTGGCGGTCAATTTGTAGGTAATGTTCCAGAGGAACCTGAACCTACAGATGATATTCAGAATGGTAGTTTTGAGGAAGGTTTAAGTGGTTGGAGTATCATAGGAGCTGCAGGTGAACCAACTGATTTTGGTACGCCACCGTCAGATGGTGCATCTGATGCCTTCATTTTTAACGACCTAATTCCTGTAAGTGGTTATGAAATTGAAGATTTTCTGGAATTAGCACAAGGAAGTTTAGAAGAAAAATTCGGTAGGTTCCCTGCTGAAGGTTCTGCTATCAAGCAAACTTTTACAGCAAATGCTGGAGATATTTTAACATTTGATTTTAACTTTTTGACAGATGAATTAGCAGCCGAAGATTTGGGTGAAGAAATGTTCAATGACTTTTCTTTTGTCTCTCTTTCTGGTGCAGATACCTATTTAGATTTATTAGCTGATACTTCCTCTGATTTTGTTCCCTCTAATACTTTCTTCTTTGATGAAACTGGATATCAAAGTTTTTCTTATGAGATTGCTAAGACTGGAACTTATACTCTAGGGTTTGGCGTTGCAGATGCAGAAGATTTTGCAGGTTTGTCTGGACTTTTGGTTGATAATGTGACGCTTACTGCTAGTGTAACCTCAACACCAGAACCAGTAACAACAATAGGATTACTTGCTACTGCTGTTGGAGGATTTTCTTTGCTCAAGCGCAAAAGAAAGTAACTTTTTTCCCAATACTGAAATTAACATAAATCCCCACTCCAACAAATGTGAAGAGTGGGGATAATTTTTGAGAAAACTAACTATAGCACTACGCATCAAGGCTAGGACAGTTATCAAACCTGGAACCTTTAAAGGTATGCTGTTCCCTGTTCCCTATTCCCTATTCCCTATTTCCTAGCGCGTAGCACTATAAAATTAAACTTTAGCTAATTGGAACACGGAACCTAAACCAGATGCCATTTCTTCTGGAGAAATTTTTCCATCTTTATTGATATCCAAAGCATCAAATACAGCATCAGTTCCTGCCCACTCTTCGCGAGTGATGAAACCATCACCATCTAAGTCATAGATATGGAAAATATCTTCTGCTGCATGGGTGACTCCTTCTAAGCTAGTCAAGCGATCTGCTAATAGTTTTTCCAATGATTCTAATGCTTTAGAGAAACCTTTAATCCCTTCATCTAGCTTTTGAGATGCCATCCGATCTTCAGCGTGCATCTTATCAAAGGTTTCTTTATCCATTGTAATTTTTTCTGCATCAGACTCAGCAGCGTTCTCAGCAGAAAGTTTAGTAGGTAGGTCTCCTGTTGTTGACTCTAACTCACCTAACAAACCAGGTGAAATAGTCAACAAGTCACAACCCGCTAATTCTGTAATTTCCCCAATGTTGCGGAAGCTAGCTCCCATAACTTCGGTATTATAGCCGAATTTCTTGTAGTAGTTGTAGACTTTAGTCACAGACAATACACCAGGATCTTCTGCTGGAGGATAAGAGTCCCGTCCTGTCTCTTTTTTGTACCAATCTAAAATACGTCCCACAAAAGGAGAAATTAGAGTAGCACCAGCTTCAGCACAAGCGATCGCCTGGTGCAAGCCAAATAGTAGAGTTAAATTGCAGTGAATACCTTCTTTCTCTAGAACTTCTGCTGCTTTGATACCTTCCCAAGTAGAAGCGATCTTAATTAAGATGCGATCGCGAGAAACTCCAGCAGCTTCATATTGAGTAATTAAATCTCGTCCTTGAGCTATTGTTGCTTCTGTATCGTAAGATAGTCTAGCATCAACTTCTGTAGAAACCCGTCCTGGAATAATTTGTAAAATCTTAAGTCCAAAAGCAACTGCCAATCTCTTAAATGCTAAATTTGCCACATCAGAAGGAGTCGCATCTGTTCCTAATTCCTGCCTTGCTGTTTTCAGAGTTTCATCCACAATTTCTTGATATTGTGGCATTTGAGCAGCAGCAGTAATTAATGAGGGATTAGTCGTAGCATCCCGTGGCTGAAATTTTTCAATTGCTTGAATATCGCCTGTATCCGCAACTACAATAGTTACTTCTCTTAGTTGTTCGAGCAAATTTTTAGCCATTTTTTTCTCCTTTTGAGAATAAGTTATTTATTTCTGATTTAGTGAATAATTACTCTAGAAAACATAATTAGCCAAAATATCACTAGGTGACATTTTAATTGTTACTTCTTGGCTGTCACGGGACTCTAGACAGTGCCAATTGATTGATGATGGTTCTCCTATCAAGAGGATACTTTCTATTTGTGCTAGTCCTGCATAGTCATAGTTGATGGGGATTAACAACATTCAACAACGGAGCAAGATACTCCTACTTTTTCCTTGAGCAAAATAATTATAATAGACCACCATCACAATACTTTATAAAGTTCCAGGCTGCTGTATACTTAATTATATCTTAAACTATAGAAGCCCTAAGTGTATCTCCGCAAAGGTAAGGGTTTTTAGCTCATAAGTCAGAAGATGAAGAATATAGAATAGAGGAAAAAGGTAGAAAAATGCCCTGTTGCTTGACCATCTCCCCAAACTCCCCAAACTCCCCCTACTCCCCACACTTCCCACACTTCCAATCATAGCTCCCAAATGGGTTCTATAGAGAAAGTTTTAAGCGACGTAGGCGATTAGAATAACTCCTAATGACATGAAGAGCAAACAGAGGTGTTTCCTGAACTAAAAATAAAAACCGTTCTTGGTCAAGAGAAACTAATTTACATTCTGTTTTAGCCTTTGCAGTAGAAGCACGAGTATGTTCTTCATGTACTAATGCTCCTTCTCCAAACACATCACCTGTTTTTATTGTTTCAATAACTTGATCATTGACAAAGAACTCAACCTCTCCTTCAATAATTCCATACATGACATTACCTTTTTCTCCATTTTCAAAAATCACATCACCTGCATCAAAAATTTTTTGTCCTGGTTCTTTCTGAAATAACTCTACAGTTTTTGCTGGTTCTAACATAACAATGTAACTCCTAATATCCATATCTATAAAATATCAAATATGTATAGCAATTCCCATACTGGTAAGGTACAAAATTTTAGGTTTGAGGGAACAGGTAACAAAAAGACAAAAAACCGTACCTTACGACTTTGGGAAACGCTATAGTATTGAGTGGAAGTTAGAGTGCTCCGCACTAGGGAGTAGGGAATAGGGAGTAGCAGACTTTTAAAGGGTTCTAGGATGTAGAAATGTCCTAACCAATTAACGTAGTGCTATAAGTTTAACTTCCACTCCCAATAATTAACCCTCCTAAATTTAGGTAATTACAGTAGGTTTTTCCCTACCTGTAAGATTCTTAATTTGAGCAATTTCATCTGCTAAATTAATCAGAGAAGATAAAGCTTCCTGAGTATCTTGGTCTTGTTTGCTAGTATCTGGTTCATAACTTTCGACATACAAACGTAGAGTTGCTCCCTGAGTTCCTGTACCTGAAAGTCGGAACACAATGCGAGAACCATCAGTAAAACCAATACGAATACCCTGTTTCTGACTCACGCTGCCATCTATTGGGTCTGTATAGCTAAAATCATCAGCATATTTTACCTCATATTGACCATATTGTTTTCCTGGCAAAGAAGGTAATAGGGAACGTAAATTCTCTACTAGGGTATTAGCTTTATCTGTTTCTACTCCTTCATAGTCATGGCGAGAATAATAATTACGCCCGTAAATTTTCCAGTGTTCCTTAACAATATCCTCTACTGACTCTTGGCGTACTGCCAAAATATTCAACCAGAAAAATACTGCCCAAAGTCCGTCTTTTTCGCGTATATGATTAGAACCAGTACCAAAACTTTCCTCACCACAAAGAGTAGCTTTGTCTGCATCTAATAAATTACCAAAAAATTTCCAACCAGTGGGAGTTTCATAACAGTTAATACCCATTTTCTCTGCTACTCGATCTGGTGCTTCAGAAGTTGGCATAGAACGGGCAATACCAGCTAAACCAGAACTATACCCAGGAACTAATTTAGCATTAGCAGCCAATATTGCCAAACTATCACTAGGAGTTACAAAGAAATTTTTCCCTAATACCATGTTGCGATCGCCATCCCCATCAGAAGCAGCACCAAAGTCGGGAGCATTATCTCCGAACATGATTTTTACCAAGTCGTGAGCATATACTAAATTAGGGTCTGGATGTCCACCGCCAAAATCTTCCAGAGGCATACCATTTTGTACAGTTCCTGCGGGAGCGCCTAACCGTTGCTCGAAAATGTCTTTAGCATAAGGTCCTGTCACAGCGTGTAATGAGTCCATACACATCCGAAACTTACCAGACTTTAGCAGTTCTGATATTTTGCCAAAATCAAATAAAGATTCCATCAACTCAGCGTAGTCTGCTACAGAGTCAATAACTTCTACAGTCATTTCTCCTAACTTCTGACTACCCAGTTGGTCTAAGTTAATATCCTCAGCTTCGATTATTTTGTAGCTATCTATAACTTGACTACGTTCATAGATGGCACTTGTCACTTTTTCCGGAGCGGGGCCACCATTACTAATATTATACTTAACACCAAAGTCCTCTTCTGGTCCACCTGGGTTATGACTAGCAGAAAGGATTATACCACCAAAGGCTTTATTTTTACGAATAATACAGGAAGCAGCAGGAGTAGAAAGAATGCCACCTTGACCCACTAACATCCGACCCACTCCATTAGCGGCAGCCATTTTCAGAATTATTTGGATTGCCTGACGGTTGTAGTAGCGACCATCACCTCCAAGCACAAATGTTTGACCGGAAAAACTTTCTAGACTGTCAAAGATAGACTGAATAAAGTTTTCTAGGTAGTTGGCTTGTTTAAAAGTTGGCACTTTTTTGCGGAGTCCGGAAGTGCCTGGTTTTTGGTCGCTAAATGGTTGGGTTACAACTGTTTTTACATTCATAGGGTTTATAGAAATTGAATTTAGAATTTAGAATTTAGAATTGATTAATCTCTATTGAATTTAGAATTTAGAATTTAGAATTGAATTGATTAATCTCTTCTGACTTCTGATTTCTGAGTTCTGTTCTAACTTTTACACCAAATAGGGCACGTTAGAAAAATTAATTTTTTGCTGTTGAGCAAATGTGCTTATAGTTAAGATTAGGTTAATAAAATTTATCAGAAAGCGGGTTTGTATGTATGAGATATCCCAACACAAGGTATAGCGCTGTGCGCAGGGAACAGGGAACAGGCAACAGGCAACAGGGGGAATAAATTGCCGATAAGATAAGACTTTGAGCTGCTTGGCCCCTCCTGCAATTTGTAAATATACCAGCGCTCATTGCTA
>JBFRWR010000479.1:0-9261 GCA_051439685.1 Trichodesmium sp. | reverse complement strand
CAAAGCTGGCGCTAACGCAAAGCTGCGCTTTTTCCTGACGGAATGCTCCGCAAACATGTCGCGGAGCGTTTTCCTGCGGAACATGTAAAACGGAGTTGTGCGCTAGCTAAACGCAATGACAGAATTTGCTTGTTTTGCGTAAGTCCTAATTTAGTTAAAGGATATCAACATTTACTGAAAAACCAGGGTTTAAACCCTTTCTTTTAAAGGAGAAAAAAGAAAAAAAATTCCCTTTTAACCAATCCTTTTCTTTTCAAGAAGAGATAATTATTAATTATTAATTATTAATTATTAATTATTAATTATTTATTTATTTATCCTTTGACTCTTGAGGTTCAGATTCACTTGGATTTCCTAACTGAGAGTTATCTTTAATTGTTACCCCATTTCGGAGCTTAACAACTCCCTCAACTACAATATTGTCGCTACCTTTCAATCCATCAACTACTTGATAATTTTGACCTTGAATACTTCCTAACTGTACAGGTTTCTGGGTTGCCACCAACTTCTTCTCACCATCCATTATTTTCTCTTCAGCGAGAAAAACAAAAGCTTGGTCTCCAATTTTGGTCACTGCTGTAGTTGGAATTGTTAAACCTTGACCTTCTTCCCAGATAACTTTTGCTCTTACCTGTTGGTTAGTTTGTAGTTTCTTTTGAGTATTGTTATATATTGCTTTGACTAAAACAGTTTGAGTTCCTAAACCTGCATCTGGAGATATAAAAGATACCCGACTGGTACCAATTAATTTACCTGTGCTTTGATTTAGTAAATCAACTCGTGTACCTAGTCTAATTTGAGGCAGTCGATCTATGGGAATCTCAATATTAACTTCTAAAGTGCTATTATCCTGAATAGTGGTTAGTTCAGTTTGAGGGTCTACATAATCACCAACTTTCGGTCCTACATTTCCAAGTACCCCACTAATAGGAGCAACAATATCATAGTATTGTAACTGTACCTGTTCTGCCACTGCATTTGCCTGAGCTTGTTGTAGTTCACCACGAGTTGTATTAACCTGAGCTTGTTGAGCTGCAATAAGTTCGTCTTGACTAGCAATTTGAGCATCTAGAGTTTCAATGCGGCGCGACAAGTCTGTTCTAGCAGTGTCTACTTGTGCTTTGGATGAATCTATAACTTCCTTTTGAGCTGCTATTTGAGCAGTTAGGGTAGTGGTGCTACGTTCTAGGTCTTTTTTGGCACTTTCTACCTGTGCTTTAGCTGCATCTATGACTTCTCTTTGAGCTGCTATTTGAGCATTTAGGGTACTGGTGGTACGTTCTAAATCTTTTGTGGCACTATCTACCCGTGCTGCTGCTGCTTCTATTTCTTGATCTATATTATCTATTTCTGCTTCAGCTTGTTGAATATCACGAGTAGTTTGGTCGAACTTTTCTTTGGGAACTACTCCTTGTTCATATAATGTAGAAAATCTTTCTTGCTCAATTTTTTGGTAGTCTAGTACCGCTGTTCTTCTATCTTTTTCCGCCTTCTGCGCTCGTAAATTTGCTTTAGCATCTTCTAGTTGTGCTTCTTCAGATAAAGAATTCAACTCAGCAATTAATCTATTGAGTTGTTGACGTTCTGATCTGAGATTTGCTTCAGCATTTTGTAAATTAGCTTCTTCAGATAAAGACCTTAATTCAGCTAGTAACCTATTTAATTCTTGACGTTCTTGACGGAGGTTAGCTTCAGCACTCTCTAAATTAGACCGTTCAGAAATTAAGTTTCTTTCTGCTACTAGCTCTCTTTTGTCATCTCTCAAAGATCTTAGTTGAGCCTCCGTACTATCCAATCGTGCTTTAGCTGAACTTATTTGAGCGATATTACTATCTAGAACTGCCTGTTGTCGAGAAGGATCTATTTGCAGGATACGGTCTCCTTTTGTCACACGGTTCCCTAATGATGCAAATACTTGGCTAACTTGTCCATCAACTCTCGGTCTAATAATTGCTTTTTCTTTTCCTTCTAATGTTGCAACATATTCTGTACTATCTGCAACTTGAGTCTCATCAACTCTTGATATTTCGACTGCTGTAGGTGGGGGCGCTGGTGGTGGTGCTTTTTCTCCACAGGAGCTTAATAGAATAAAAGATAATAATAATGGCCAATATCTACCATACTTTACCAATTTGTTATCCATTGGTTTGATGTCCACTTGCTAATATCTCCTAAATTTTAGTTTGCTCTTGAATTTGAGCAATAATGGGATTATTTAAGTTTTTTATATTTGATGTTTTATACTAGCACAGGAACTAAAATATCAAATTCTAATATAGAAATTCTCATACTATGTGAGGTACAAAATTCTTTTGCTTAAGGGAGTAGGGAAGCGGATTGCTATATTAAGAATATTTACAACAATCAAATAATTATTTTTAGCTTAATTTAAACTAGATTAAATATTTTTTAAGAGAAATTACTATGGTAAACATAAAGGGAGAATTAAAATCATTAATAAAACCTAATACTCTACCATTTATTTTCCTGAAACAAACTATTGATTTAGTATAATCCAGGTTAGAGCTGACTGCTAATAGTTAAATACTTACTTGATTAATTAATTAGCCTTATTCCGAATCTGACCAGTCACAAATTTTATTTTGGGTATCAAGTAGTCTTTGATTCCAGGGTTCTGGCTTAACAGTTTCTGGGGTAGAAAAAATTATCTCAAATAAACCATCATTTCTAACTTCACCGATTCTGACATATTTAGAAAGATGATGATTATTTTCCATTTTTACTGTTCCTCCAGGAGCATTAAATGTTTGACTCAAAGCAGCTTGACGGACTTTTTCTAAATCATTGGCTGTTCCTGCTTTTTCAACCGCTTGTTTCCACAAATAAACTCCTATATAAGCAGCTTCCATTGGGTCATTAATTACTCGATTATTTCCATATTTCTCTTGAAATTTTTGAATAAATATTTGATTATCTGGCATATTATCAACAGTCATAAAATAATTCCAAGCTGCATAATGACCAATCAAATATTCTATACCTATTTCTTTAACTTCTGCTTCTCCAATACTGACAGACATAACAGGATATTTATTAGGTGTTAAACCAGCAGCACTTAGTTCTCTAAAAAATCCGATATTACTATCACCATTGAGGGTGTTAAATATCGCTCCACCATTTGGCAATTTTTTTCTAATTTCTGCAATAATTTCTCTAAATTCTTGACTCCCAATAACTAAATAATTTTCTCCTAATATTTGACCGCCTAGAGTATCTATTTTTGCTTTAATTATAGCATTTGCTGTCCGAGGAAAAATATAGTCAGAACCGATGAGAAAAAATTCTTGACTCTTGTTTTCAAATAACCATTTAACTGCTGGTTCAATTTGTTGATTTGGTGTTGCACCTGTATAAAATATATTTTGAGAACATTCTTGACCTTCATATTGTATGGGATACCAAAGTATATGATTTTTTGACTCAAATACAGGTAAAACTGCTTTTCTACTGGCTGAAGTCCAACAACCAAATACTGTTACTACTCGATCTTGATTAATTAATTTAGTTGCTTTTTCGGCAAAGGTTGGCCAATCAGAATTTCCATCTTCTATGATTGGTTCGATTCTTTTTCCTAATACACCTCCTAATTCATTAATTTCTGCAATTGCGAATAATTCGGCATCTACAACGTTTTTTTCACTAATTGCCATGGTGCCTGTTAATGAATGTAATATTCCGACTTTAATAATTTCTTGTTGATTAATTTCAGTAAAATCGGCTTGAATATTTTTTGATGTTGATTTTTGCTGATTTTGGCAAGATTTGATCCATAAAAATGCACTGATTCCTATAGTGCTATTGATTAAAAACTTCCGTCTATTGATCTGATTTACCATTGTTTTTTCTCAAGAGATTATTATTTTGACAAATCTAATTATTAAACATCTACAGATAATAATATTTAACTACCTCGTTAAATATTCAAAATTAGTATGTGAGTAGAGTTATATTAATTATTTTAAATTATACCAATTTGATAAAAGAATGTTACAAATAAATTACTATAAATCTTTGCCTGGTATAGATTTTTCCATAGCACCAATTTTGAAATTTGGTATGAGATTGTTTAGATAATCAATGTAAATATAATTATCTGAAAAAGAGATTATTTTTTGAGGAATAGTACGAAACATATTTTTACCGAAAATATCCGAAAAAAATATTTTGCAAGTTACTTTTACTGCGTAAGCATTCAGCCTTCAGAAATTAGGTATTGATATGGAATCAAAGCTTGATTTCAACCATTTTCTTCAGGGATATTATTAAGCGAGAATTCAACTTACGACAACAAAAGTCGAAAAGTTAGCTCTATATTTATTTTAAAGGCGAGGTATTATTGCTGTTTGCGTAGCATTCCGCAGGAAGAGCTGAGAGCTGACAGCTAATAGCTGTTTGCTTACTTTACTTTTCTTGCTGATGTTAAATAAAGAGCAAGTTTATTTTCTGAATATATCTAATAAATTCCCATTCATCTCGCCCAGCAAAACAGCCCTCACCTAGCCTCCTTTCCGGCGGAATCCTACGCAAATTCAGGTACTACGTTAATAGCCATTAGCTTCAGATATATAGAAAGTTAGATGGCAATATTGAAACACTGAAATCCTTGCTTAAGTCAAGTCTAAACCACATATTAAAACCTTAAATATTTATAGGAAATGTGTTGAATACCTTAACAAAAAAAAAGCTGATTGCTGTTTGGGTAGCATTCCTGAATGGAAATACTAATAGCTGAATCCTTACATAAAAAAAATAATCAAAATCATTGATTATTTAATGATAAATAGTTATACTTTAATGTGCTTACAAGTATAGGTAATTATAGATATGGAAATTGAAAATTTTTTGACTTGGTTAATTTTTTTTGGATTAATAACTAGCGTTGGTATTGGTGCAATGATATATGCTTATCGTGGACAAGGAAGTATCTCTGTCCTCTTTACAGAACCAATATCAACCCCTTCATTTATACCACAAGAAACAGTAGGAAACTTTGAAGAAGGATGTGAGGCTTTTCGAGTAGGAAATTATCAACAAGCTATAAATAAATTTACTGAAACTGTACAAAATAATTCTAATATTGCTGAGGCTTATCATAATCTAGGTTTGGCTTTTGCTAATCTACGTCAAGATGATGAAAGTGTAGCAAATTTATTACAAGCTGGGGAGTTATATATTCAACAGGGAAATCAAGAATCTATAGGGATTTTGAAAAAGAATTTAGAGTTATTAAAGAAGAGAAAAGACTCTAGGAAAAATTACATTTAATTGATATTATGTGATTATTATTTAGGAGGTGACTAATGGGCTTAGGTATTTTAGTTGATGGAAAGTGGATTTCTGAACGGGAACAAGAAGATTCTCAAGGTAGATTTATTCGCCCTACTACTACATTTCGGAATAAAATTACAGCAGATGGTTCTAGTGGCTTTAAAGCAGAAATAGGACGTTATCATCTATACATTTCTTGGGCTTGTCCTTGGGCACATCGAACTGCTATTATGCGAAAACTTAAGGGATTAGAAGAAGCTATTGGTTTATCAGTTGTAGCTGCTGTAATTGACCAAAATAGTTGGGAATTTTCTGATTGTGAACCAGGTTCGATTCCTGATACTGTTAATAATCATAGTTATCTTTGGCAACTTTATCTTCAGGCACATTCAGATTATAGTGGTAGGGTAACGGTTCCTGTTTTATGGGATAAACAAACAAATACTATTGTTAATAATGAGTCCCGTGAAATTATTCGGATGTTTGATACGGAGTTTAATAGTATTGCTAAAAATGATGTAAATTTGTGTCCTGAAGATTTGCATGATGCCATAGAAAAAACTATGGATACTATTTACCAACCTATCAATAATGGGGTGTATCGAGCAGGTTTTGCTGGTTCACAATTTGCTTATGAAGAAGGAGTAAAAGATTTATTTGCAGCTTTAGATTATTGGGATAATATACTCTCCAAACAACGTTATTTGTGTGGCGATCGCCTAACTGAAGCTGATATTTGTATGTTTACTACTTTACTTCGTTTTGATTTGGTTTATTATGTTCATTTCAAGTGTAATTTACGCCACTTATGGGATTATCCAAATCTAGGCAATTATTTAAAAGATATTTATCAACATCCAGGGATAAAAGAGACTTGTAATTTTGACCATATAAAAAGACATTATTATATGAGTCATCCTAAAGTTAATCCTACTAGAATTGTGCCAATTGGTCCAGAAATGGATTTAGATTCTCCTCATAATCGCGCATAAAAAGAAAGTAAGCATTCAGCGGTTAGCGGTTAGCTATTAGCTAACCGCTTCATTACCTTTAAAGAAAGAACAGAAATTAGTATTAAACTGTACCTAACTATCCTCAAAACTGCTGATAAACATAGGATAGTATCCAGGGTTCAGCTTTTTAAAGCTGAGAAGTGACTGCTTATATCATGTCTCATTAAACAACTGTAATCAAAAATCTTTCCCCAACCTCGTAGGGACGTTGCATGCAACGTCCCTACATTACGGTTAATTAATGTTATATCAAATCCGCCTAATTGCACATAGAACCAATAACCTCATAATCAGGGTTTTAAGCTATTGATTGTGAGGGTATTTAACCGGATTTGATATTACTTGATATTACAAAAGAAGTAATCAGGAAGAGGGAAAAAAGTAAAATATAAACTTAAAAAAAATTCCCTTTTCTATTTATATTAAATCTGGTATAACTGGTATAATTAGGGTTGACTGAAAAAGTATTTTTTAAGGAGTAGGGAAGTGGGAAAGTAGAGGAAAAAGGGAGTAGGGGGAGTATTTTTTTGCTATTGCCAAAAATGCTAACTTTTTGAACATCAAGAGCTGAAAAGAAGCTACTTTTTCTAGACCGAAAAAGACACTTATATTTATCTATAAATGCTTTGATATTTAATCAGAAGAGCAATAATTAATAATTACGAAAAGCGTTCCGCAAAACTTTATTTAGGGAAAAAATAGAGTTGTGCGGTAGGAAAAGAAAAATACAGCAGATTTCTGCTCCTTGAAGTATAATTTTGACAGGCAAGATGCCTGTGTTACAAAGCTTTTATAATATAAAACCTCATCACTTCCGAATATGCTGTAATTATTCATTGTTAAAGAGGTAATTATCTATTATTCATTATCCATTAATTGAATCATTCGCTTTATTCAGAATAAATAAACTTTCATCTCCTCCCCGTCCAATTCTGAAATTTTCGTCTAAATAAGTAATATCAAGTGTAGGAATTCTACCTTGAGGATTGTTAGCTTGTACAATTTTAAAAGGATTTAATTTAGGGGTGTTCATACCCATAATTTTTTCAATGGCTAAATAACGTTTATCAAACTGAACATTGATACGTTTATCTGCTAAACCAGATGTATCTATAGCTGGTTCAAAACTAGCAGTTACTTTTACATATCCTGATATTAATTTCAGAGGATGTTGTACTTGAGCTAGATTAAAAAATACTTTATCTGCAACATTAATGACTTGATAAACTTTACTTATTTGTAAACCTAATGGGAGGGAATCCAAAGAACGAATTTCTCTGGCTGTGGAATATTGAAGTTGCCAAGCTCCTTCTAATAAATGAGTAGCATGGCGAAGAGGTTGAGGATGAGGATTTAAACTTTCTAACTCTGTTGTTAACTCTTCAATTTCTGTGACTAAAGTTTGGTCTAACTTCAAATTAGTCACAGGAGAACCATCATTTTTAGTTTGAATATTTTTGATTATTGTTTGTAATTTTTGTTTCAATATTTGGTTATTCATTAGATGAAATATTTGTAAAATACTTAGAAAAGTATAACCTGAAAAGGTAATAATTTATAGAAAAAGTTAATGATATACTTCAACAGTCAAATAGTTACCAAAGTACAAAGTCTGTTTTTGACAATTGTTTGTTAGTCACTCAGTATGATTATTTCTACTTTTCACCTTCCATACTGCTGATCATATCAGTCTAAGCAACAAGTAAATTATCAGATTGTCACATTATGTAAGGCTTTGTATCAGTTAAACATTTCCATAAATTGCATAAACCTTATTCTGAAACTATTTTAGGAAATTTTCTTACATTCTTTTTTGCCTAATTGACTAAAATCTAAAAATTTAATAATACTAATAGATTTAAGATAATTATCAATTATAATGACTTGTAACTTTTTTATCTTAGGTAATCAAGCAAAATTAATTGTATATTTAGTGGCTAGGTTTAGTAAGTAGAAATCAAATAAAAAATGAGTAAAAAATCTAGTATATCAACAAAATTATTAACAAAAATTCTAGTAATAGCAGGAATAATTAGCATTGGTCTTTTGCAAAATATGTTGAAGCCAAAACCTGCTATGAATGCTGAAAGTATTGTATTTAAAGTTCCTAATCTCACAGATTTATATATGTCTGTAGATTCTCTAGAAGTATTTGCTAAAGAAGGAAAAATTACTAATGATTTTGGCTTCTATGCTGCTTTGATGAAAGAAGAAGATTTAGCAAATTTGCGGAAAATATTGCAAAAACGTTTTGATATACCGCCTGAATTAATTTCTCGCATTACTAATATGGCTATGGGGCAAGATTTCCTCAAATATTTGGGTCGATTAGTACAAATAGATCCTGATATTAATGGTTATGATGCTATGAGAACTGCTTTAATTGAAGCTGCATCAGATCCAGAAGAGGGTTTTACTATTATCAATATCATCAAAAAATTTCCGGCAAAAACAATCAGAATAAGTACAGATTTTTTATCTGAGTTTTCTAATGAGTTAACAACTTTTCAAGAATATCGAGATAGTTCTATTATAGCAATTACTGAACAGGCGGAAAAACAAGTTTCTACAGAACCACAAATGGATTATTCTCAACTGGCAGATTTGAGTAAATTAGGTCCTTATAAAGTGACTAAAAAATCTATTAGTTTTGAAATAGATACTCTACGTCAAACTTACACAGGTTTAACAGGTTCTTATACTTTAGAAGCTGATATTTATTTACCTGAAGGTATCTCTAAACCAGTACCTTTAGTAGTTTATAGTCATGGTTTTGGAGCGGAGAAAAAAAGTATTCTTTTAGCAGAACATTTAGCATCTTATGGGATTGCATTAGCAGGGGTTGAACATTTAGGTAGTGACTTAGCATATCGTCAATCTTTTCTCAAAGGAGAAGTAGATATAGATATCAGTCCTATTGAATATCTTAGTCGCCCATCAGACCTCACATTTTTATTAG
>JBFRWR010000478.1:0-16539 GCA_051439685.1 Trichodesmium sp. | reverse complement strand
GAAGACTATATGTGTCAGTAGGTGGAGTTCCCGCCGATTTAAAGCCTGTGGAGAGAAAAAGGTTACAGACTGCGGTCAGTGATTCTCAAAGAAGCAGGAAGCTAGCTCCAAAACTCATGCAATCATTGATGGGTAAGTTTGGGTAAGTTTAGTAGAACGGAAAACATGACTAGACAAATTATTTGGGAATGCTTCAATTGTGTTAACTCAGGAAGAAACAGATAACTTACTTCAAAAAGTTGCTGAAGAAATTAGCCTTGAAAGTTTCGATACTAATGACCAGAAAGTTTTGCATTCTCTGGTTGAATGTCTGGGAGATACGCGGGGAATGACTCGACTGCGTGCGGCACAGACTCTAGGGGACATTGGTGAACCAGCAACCCCGTTTTTGTTAGAAGCTTTGGCCAATCACTCTAATGTTGTTGTCCGTAGAGCAGCAGCTAAAACTTTAACCCTAATTGCCGATCCTAAAACTATTCCTCAGTTAATCCAATCTTTCCTCAACGATGAAGATACTGTGGTTCAAGGTTCATCAGTTGGAGCATTGGCTAGAATGGGAGAAGCAGGAGTCCTGCCTTTGTTGGACATTTTAGGCTCGCCAGATATTCCAGAAAGTGCTAAAGGTCACGCTGCCTGGGCATTATCATTTATTGGGGCTAAAGGTAAAAAGTATTTGGAACAAGCGATTAAAAATGACTCTCCAGTTGTTCGATCTGGTGTTGTTGGAGCGATCGCTAAAGTTGTGGCTGAAGAACCAGAGGCAGATTTATTAGATATCCTGGTCAACTCTCTCAACGATCCTGACTCAGATGTACGCTGTGAAGCAGCAGCAGTATTGGGAAACTTGACATATCAACCTGCTATTCCTAATCTGCTTAATTTACTGGATCATACTGATGAAGAAAGTAGAAAATCAGCAGCCCTATCCTTGATGAAAATTGGCGATACCAGTGCCCTAGAACCTTTAAGAAAAGCCTTAAATTCTGAATCTGTAACTACAGTTCAGTCAATTATAAATCTGGCAATTTCTCAACTAGAACGTAATTCTAACTAAGCTTCGGTAGATTTGTGTAGTAATACCCGATAGCTCACAGGGTGACAAACAAGTTGAAAAGTAGGTAGAGTATTGGGTGTTGGGAATAACTGATGTATTTACACCCAAGGTATTGTCAGAAAAGGTGTTAATAAGTACCGTTATTTGGTAAGTCGCATCGGGTAAAAACCTCGCAGTAATTAGGCTTTTACCTGCTTTTCACCTCTTCAGGCTAGATAGTGTAACAGAACTGTTAAAAATCGTAGCAAGCCTAGTAATGCTTTGCCATCACTTAACCTAACTTAGATATAGCAAATAGCAAAGAATTTCTAGACTTGCTGAGGATAATTTATCCAGTTAATATTTTACCAATCCTATTTATAGATATCTCCAGCAACTAAACTTTAAGATTAATTTTTGGAGTTCTAATCAATTGGTTAATAGACTAGGACAAGGAGTTGATAGCATAGTCGAGAAGTGCGTTGTACTCAACTAATGCTTGCTTGGACATATCACGATCAGCGCAACCACGGTTACGAGCATAGCTTAGAGCTTCAACATATGGAGCAGTAGGTAATCCTAAAGCGCGATAAACTTCACGCTGACCAGCAATACCCCACTCATCTAAAGGACCAGTACCACCAACAACTAAGCAATACTGAATTAGACGCATATAGTGCTTGATATCACGCGCACACTTAGCTTTAAAAGTATCGGTGGAATTAGCTTCACCAGCATTGTTCAAGTAAGGATACTTCTGAATGCAAGCATTATAAGCTTCACCAGCAACAGCATCAAGATTACCGCCTAGCTTTTCAGCAGCTTCAAGACGAGCTGCTGCACGCTGGATACTACCTTGAACAGACTCTAGGTCAGATGTGCTGGGGAAACGGCCTGCTGCATCAGCAGAGGCAATAACTGTGGTAACAACTGATTTCATTTCTTAGTTCTCCCTAAAAATTGGAATTGATTATTGTTTGATGTTTATTTGTGAGCAAGTTTTGCTTGTTAATCAAACTAGCTCAGAGCAGAAATAATACGATCGAAATAGCTAGATGATTCAGCTACTAAGCTAGCACAACGATCTTCTACTACAGGAGCTCCCATGATCCGCTTTTTAGGACCAGCATTTTCATCACTAGGATTATCTTGGATGTGAGCTGCAGCTTGAGCCTTCATGATCTGAACAGCACGAACTGTAGAAGTAGAAGGAACGCCTAAAGCTGCATAAGTTTCTTTAAGACCATTTAAACAACGATCATCAAGTACGGAAGCATCACCAGCTAATAAAGCATAAGTTACATAGCGAAGAATGATTTCAGCATCGCGTAAGCAAGCAGCCATACGACGGTTAGGGTAGCAGTTACCACCAGCTTGGATCAAACCTTGGTTTTCGCAAATCATTCCAGCAACAGCATCAGAAACCATGCAACTTGCATTACTAGCAATAGCATTAACTGCATCTAAACGTCTGTTACCACTAGCAACGAAAGCTTTTAGGGCATCAATGTCAGCAACAGGGGAAGTGCTAGCATCAGCTGAAACTACAGCTTTTGAAAAAGCGTCAAGCATTCAGTTCTCCTTGAATCTATTAGACAAAAAGTTATTTTTTAAGATTGATTAGTCATCTTGAAAAAGGTGAACTAATCAACTTGAAAACACAATAATGGTTTAGTGCTTGCTTAGTCTCATTTATGAAAAAGAAAGTCACATTTTGTAATATTTTATTATTTGCCTTCATAATATTGAATTATTGGCCAATTTTTTCTAAAATCAAAACCTCTTCTTGAATGATCACAATTTATGAGATGATGGTGGTTTTGGTTTTTGAAGATAGAGCAGAACAATAGAAAATAGAAATAATTGATGGTTTTCTTTGACCATTAGCGTGAATATATAACTCCATTATATTATGAATATTTGTAACTTTCTGGGTGCAAAATGATACAGAGTCTCAGTTTTTTATTTATCTTTAGATAAGATTTTAGTATCTATATATTGACCTTATGTTTCAGCCTTTTCTCCAATACCTAGAAAAAGAACTATTTAGTCGCTTTAATCTAAGCTCTAGACCGATTCCTCCAGAATTGGAATTTCAAATTAGCCAAAAGGGTAAAAATCCAGCGATGATTGAAAGCTGGTGTTATCAATCTCCTGAGTTCCGCAAAATCCGCTATACCTATATTAATGCTGGAGAAACTGCCCAAATTTTTAATAGTGTTATTTATCCGAGCCATCAATACGATTTACCTTTGCTAGGTATTGACTTTTTGTCCTTTGGTCAGAAAAAAATCTTAGTGGTTTTGGATTTTCAACCCCTATTTCGTGAGCCTGATTATTTAGAGAAATACATCGAACCAATGGCGCCAATCCGTGAGAAATTTAATGAGTTGGCCCAAGATTTAGAAATGAAGTTTTATGATGCTAATCAGTATTTTTCTCCATATTTATTATTTGCGAAAACTGATGCGGAAACGGTTATAAATCGTCTCTTTCCTGCTTATCAAGAATATATTCAACTATATTGGCAACTTGCAGAACAAGCTGAACCCAAGACCGCTACAGCCGATATTGAACGTATTGTTAAAGCACAGAAAGATTACGATCAATATAGTGCGGAGCGAGACCCTGCATCCGGGTTATTTAATAGCTACTTTGGCCATGAATGGTCTGAGAAATTTCTCCATGAATTTTTGTTTGAAGATTCTGTTGCTGTTGCTCTTAACAAAAGTTGACAGTAGATTAATGGATAATTAATAATTAATAATGGCTTTGTTGCATTAAAGTATATAGCTGTCGCACAAGCAAGTGCATATGTAAAATAATAACGTGCGGAAACTACTCTAACTATTGGACAATAGATGAATATAACATCAATAATTGCCAAAGAGAGCGATATACCTACAGAATTGATTTTCTATCGCTAATTATGCAACAGAGCCATTGATAATGGATAATTGATAATTAGCTATGGTTAAAACTTTAACGGAAGTGAATATCAGGAAATATCCTAGCACCGCTACGCGGAAGTTCAGAAGTCATAAGTCATAAGTTTTGATTGGTAAGGCTTTGAGGATTTTCTCACTGGTAACATCTTTCCGCCATCCGGCACTAGCACTTTTTTTTCCTTTGATAAGGGGAGCTTTTTAACCTGAATTATTTAATTATTAATTATTCGGTAAAAATAACGCATAGCAAACTGAAAATTTAAAATTAAAAACTCAAATGACTCTCTATCAACCTTTCTTAGACTATGCTATTACCATAATGCAAGAGCGACTTTCCTTGCAGCCCTACCCAATTCCTGAAGGATTTGAGAGAAAAGAAGAAATCACAGGTAAGGGAAAAAGGCAGGAAACCGTTGTCACTACTAGCCATGCTTTTAAGTCTCCTAAATTGAGACAAATTCGGGCTGCTCATGTCCAAGGTGGAAATTCGTTACAAGTTCTCAATTTCGTGATTTTTCCACAGTTAAATTATGATTTACCCTTTTTCGGCGCGGATTTAGTCACCTTACCTGGGGGTCATCTGATTGCTTTGGATATGCAGCCCCTCTTTCACAATGAAGCTTATCGGCAGAAATATACAGAGCCACTATTACCTATTTTCAAAACCCACCAAGAGCATCTACCTTGGGGTGGAGATTTTCCTGAAGAAGCTAAACCCTTCTTTTCTCCAGCCTTTTTATGGACTCGTCCCCAGAAAACGGAGGTGGTAGAAACGCGAGTTCTTGAGGCTTTTAAGAAATATCTTCAAGTTTATTTGAATTTCGTGGATCAAGCCCAACCAGTTACTGATAGTCAAAAACTCGAAGAAATTCTGCAAGCACAACGGCGTTACATGGGCTACCGAGCAGATAAAGATCCTGCACGAGGAATGTTTACCCGTCTCTATGGAGAGGCATGGACTGAAGAATATATTCATGGATTTCTCTTTGATTTAGAACGGCAACTGGTAGCAGTTTCATAGATAGTCAGGACTTACGCAAAATATAAAAATATACACCATTTGTAGGGGCAATTCATGTTTGCGGAGCATTCCATAGGAAATTGCCCCTACTAGATATAGCAGTTATGCGTAAGTCCTGAAATGTTGCAATAGTAGGGGCGGGTTCGAGATTAAATTCACGAGTTTAACCATTAGCTGTAATATAGCGGATTTCACTAAGCGTGAGGTAAACCCACGCGGGCATTCCGGCCCGCACTGGCAACATTTAATTATTAATATCTGTACCTCACTAGCTTAGGAAATGCTATAAACCCGCCCCCCAATGATCTAATGCTCAACGGTGCGTTAGGGCGTAAGGTAATATTTGATAGTTCAACCATAATTTTGAATAAGCTCCTTTTGATGTGGCGCAGCAAAACGCACCCTATTGGACTACTGAACTTTGGATGAGGGCGGGTTTACTTAATCTGAGGGTAAGCATGAAAATTCCCTGTCAAAGCTGCCCCTACTATTGCACAGTTTTACCTGTGTCAGTCTACTAGGGTGTCAAGGTTAAAATGGTGTTTTAGGAGCGAGCAACGAGGGAAGACCTCTCCCCCGCCCCCTCTCCTGCAAGGAGAGGGGAGAAATCCCCCCTCATCCCCCCTTTCAAAGGGGGGCAAGGGGGGATAGGAAGGGGGTTGGGGGGTTAGGTTTTTTAATCCACATTTTCAAGCTTGACACGACACTACTACTGGACAGACACAGCTAATTTTGTGCATGAGGGCGGGTTTACTTAATCTGAGGTTAAGCATGAAAATTATTGCTAAAACCCGCCCCTACTATTGCACCATTTAAGGTGTGTCGGTCCACTATAGCATTTCCCAAGAAGCGTGAGGTACAGATATTGATAATTAAATTTTATCAGTGCGAGCATCTTGCTCGCGTAGGTGTACCTCACGCTTAGTAAAATCTGCTATACTCTCTGCAAAATGTTAAATGAATTGGGCACAGGCACTTATACTAAGATATTGCAAGCATAACTAAATTATTAAGGAATTTTATGAGTAGTCAATTAAGCGAAAGAGCTAAACAATTAATTCCTAAAGCGAGAATTGTCAGTTTTAATAGTTGGAAAAGCTCAATGAGCGATGACATACTGCAAATTTTTCAGGAAGCAGATGATCAACGTCGCTATTTGACAGATGAGGACTCGACAAACATTAAAACCTTATCCCCACAGCATTCATCGGCGGTTGAAACAGCTAGATTTTTGCGAGAACAGGCTGATTTAATTGTTAATGACGCGAGAAAAGAAGTTTTGGCAACCTATCCTCAAATTACAGAACCAGGGGGTGGTCTTTACCCTCCTGAACGGGCTGAAGCTTGCTGGCGAGATTTCTGGCATTTTCTGCGGTGTATCACCTATGGAATTGCGGGAAATAATCCTCAATTTACCAGTCAGGAAGGATTGGAAAATATGGAGTTGCTCTATCAAGAATTACAGGTTCCTCTTGATGCTATGATCTGCGGTTTAGAAAACTTGAAAGTTTATAGTTTACAGCAATTTAACCCTGAAAAACAGCAGGAATTGACTCCATATTTTGACCATTTAATTAGTCATCTCAGGGGTTTTCACACAAGTTAGAGACTGTTTGTCAAAGAAATCAGGACTGACGAAAAATATCCAATGATACACCATTTGTAGGGGCGGTTCGCTGTAGGGGCGGTTCGCTGTAGGGGCGGTTCGCGAACCGCCCCTACTAAGTGTTCTACCGAATATGATATTACAACTTATTTAGGGAACATCCTAGACTCTTAGCCGTATTAGAGCGAGTAAAAGAATTCCAAGTCCCTAATTCTTGAGAAGGACGACTGCATAAACAAACTACATCTGACTCACTTAATCCTTGACATCCCGTGAAATCTGCTCCAGCAATACTTTGTAACTGTTCCCAACTGACTTCGGTTAAGTCGGCTCCCCGTAAGTCTGCTCTCTGTAACTCTGCACTAATAAGTTTTGCTTGGCGTAAGTAAGCCCCTGTGAGAAAGGCTCCTTGAAGATTAGCTCCACTTAATGCTGCTCCTGCTAAATTAGCTCCTGTTAAATCAGCTCCACTTAAGTAAGCCCCTCTCAAGTTAGCAGAACGTAGATCAGCACCTCTGAGATTAGCTGTATTGAGAAAAGTGCCTGCCAGGTTAGCATAAGGTCCTACTGCACCAGAATTTCGGTAATCATAGCCTTCTGGCCATACAGTTTCAGAATCGTAGAGCGCTAGTTCCAGTTGAGCTGATTCTAGGTTTGCACCGCTCAAATTACAGCCTTGTAATTGGGCGCGATGTAAATAACTGTCTTGCAAGTTAGCATCGGTAAGGTTAGCAGAACGTAAGTCAGCCCCGCGTAAGTCAGTCCCGCGTAAGTCAGATCCCTGAAAGTTCGTTCCCTGACTGTTAACTCCGATTAAAATGGCATTGCTTAAATTAGCTTGGGATAAATCTATCTGCCTAATATCTATCTTTTGTAAATTCATATTGGCCAGGCTTCGGCCATTGTTTAGTGCTTCTTTGATTTCATCTAAAGAGAGAGGAATAGAGTTAATGTGAGCAGTAAGGGATTTCATGGGAAAATGAGTTATTGGAGTAATACTTTAATACTTTAAATTAAGGATAAAACATAAATGTTACCGACACATCCAATGACAATGATGGATTTCTTTCGTAAAAGTGAGGGAGTATGGTTTTCTGAGCGTACAGTCCATCGTTTTGACTCTTTAGGTGATGAATCAGGACTTTCCAATTTGATTATCAAAGTTTTGGACAAAGATGATCAGCGGGTTCTGGAGATTTGTCAAGAACAAGGGGTAGATCCAGCTTTAGTCAGTGGTGGTGCTAGTTTCGGTTGGCAGGACAATTTGGAGGAGAGGGAGCCTAATCCTGACTATGCTGCGATTTTAGTTGATATTCCCTATAGTCCTAATCCACGTCAGGGGAAATTTTTACGCAACCGGGGTTATGTGGAAGGGATTCCTGTTGTTAGTACCTACCATTTTGCTGATGATGGAGTCTTGACAATTGAGACAGAATATGAAAGGAATCAAGGTCAAGAACGTTGTTGGTTTATCACCGATAATTTTCGTGTGAGAGTCACCACGGCGAAAATGATGAACGGAGTGAATTTGATGGGTTACTGTTCCGAGCGTCGTTGTGTTTCTCCCTCTGTATTATCAGAGTTGATTGCACAAAATCGCCAGAAAGCAGAAAGTAATTCTTGATCCTATTTTGGTATTTTAGATTCAGTTTAGGAGACCTCTTGCAAAATTTTTAATTAAATTAATTACAGCGCTTTTCAAATTGATTAACCATATCGCCATAACCAAAACCTAGTAGGGACGTTGCATGCAACGTCCCTACTGTGGTCTACTGAAATGAAAACCGCTGTAATATAGAATCCGGATAATTACTATAGCGTGCGTCATTGCGACTGGAACGGAGTGGAAGGTTTGCGCAGCATTCCGTAAGGAAAGCAATCTCGACTCCTGAGATTGCTTCCTATCGTCGCAATGACGACTATTCAACCGGATTCTATATAAAGACATAAAATCAACAATTTTTACTCCCTTATGACTTACGCAAAGAAACCCGGTTTCTACGATAAATCCTTGTTTTGAACAATAGATGTCTATGAGAAACCGGGTTTCTAGGTTCGTCTGCGTAAGTCCTTTCCCTAGAACGGTTTTAACCAAAGGTAATTATCCATTATCCATTATCCATTATCCATTAATGAATCCCTATTCCCTGACTTCTGCAAGAAGTCTAGGGATTTTCCGAAAATCGGGTATCAAAACTACCATATTTAAACCAGTATTGTTTCAATTCATGATGAGGAGTATGCAAACTTGCTTTAGCTTGATAGAGAAGAATTTGTCGGTGGTTGCCGATCCATACTCGATTTTTTGGTTCGACAGAAATTAAGGTTCCTCCTAAACTGGTTACGCATTTTTCAAATCGCTCAATAGCCGAGTAATCTAAGGTTTCAAAAATGAAAAAATTTCCTGAACAAATTAGGTGGCGGCTACGAATCCAAGCCTGCATTTTTTTCCGAGCAACTGGAGGAAGCATAAAAATCCGATACTGATTCCTATTTAGTGAAAGAATTTTCAGATAGCTCTTGTGTACTAAAAAACGGCCAAGTATCTTGGCAATTAAAATTCCGTTTTATCTGGAAAGTGAAAAATCCGGAAGTTCTTGGGCAAAACTTTGGCATTTTTCAAATCTCAATGGATCGGTTGATGTTCCCCATATCTGTTCATGGGTATTTACATCCAAACCCCGATCTCGACTAACAAAAGTGTCCTTTGTTAATTCTACTTCACTGACTAAATAAGTTTGGCAACCATTTCGGTTAATTAAACAATTGTTGCCTTCAACTTGTCCCCGAAACAAGTTCCCCTGCTTTTGGAAAATCATTGAACAATTGTAACGACGTTCAATACAATCATGAGTAATGGTTTTTAAGATTTCTGGGTCTCGTCCGGCCCCTGCATAGAGTATCCCTTCTTTGAGGCCATAATTTTCAATAGTAACTTGTTCCTGAATAACTTGTTCCGGTGTTTGGACAAAGCGATGGACCCCTTGGCGGTAGGGACTCCAAAGGTCATAATCGTAAGCTTGCTCAGAATAGAAACCTATTCCCTCAAAAAAATCCCAAGGTAAAGGACGGAAAAATACCCGAATATGAGGGTAATCTTTTGGACTTTCGGCGGCTTGTTTCTGATTACTAAAATCCCCTGCCAGCCAGTTGGCTAAAGTTAGCATTAATTGGTCGTCAAGCATTGTTTGTTTCTGGGTCTGATGTTTTTGCTGAATCAGAATTTGGTTCAAGAACGCGAGTTTCTGAGGAATAAGAAGCTGTAACTACTCCCGATCCCTGACTGGTTTTAATTAAAGATACCCGTAGGCGAAAATTGGGATTGATAAACCAAATTTTTTCCTCGGCCATTGCTCGATCATATTCTGTTGTTAGGACAAATGTACCTTCTTCAGTAATTTGATACTTACCAATGGAAGGGATGGTTTCTGCATAGCCTTGATCTCGCAGCAATCTTCCAGCTTTGGGATTGTCTATATCTGGAATAGGAACTAAAATAGTAGTTCCTTCAAAGGTATTCTCTTCTTCGTCCCAATCAGTTTCTCCTGACCAACTCATCCGAAAAGGATGAGCTGCAAGATTTGGGTCAATATCATATGATTTGCAGAGGTTAATGACTTCTGTATCAGATTCTTTTAGAGGAAGAATATCAATATCTGAAGTTACTTCTTCAAAGTGCCGGAAAGCTAGATGATGAGCGCTGCGTTGAGACCGCCAACTGCCTAGAGAAAGTTCAACAAATTTAGTTATATCCATATAGACATTTTCGTTACTAGAAGTAAAGAGGTTTAGATTAAGGAATAAATATACAGTGAGTTTGAAAATTATTTGAGTTCGCAGGGAAGACGACACCATAAACAATCGTATATGGTGTCGTCAATAATTGTTTTCAAACAGTTTGGTTAAGATTCACAAGGAGAAATAACCAGGTTCTACCTGGTTATTGAAGAATGATTAAGCTACTTCAGTAATGCTGACAATTTTGCCACCAGCGCGATGAATCCGTTGAATTTGGGGAGTCATCCGGTCTCCAGGAACAAGATACTCGGTAGTGCTAACCCGACGAGGACAATCAAACTTGGAGCCTTTAACCAAGATTTTAAAGGTTTTAGCTGGAGCATCTGGGGAGATTCCCAAACGTCCTCCTGTAGTAGGAAGAACAATTTTACCACCACTATTGCTGGCCACTGCATCCACTAAGCGAGAACCTGTAAAGGCACTATCTACCCCTGCATAGCCTTGGTAGACGGATAAAGTGCGATTGTAACCCACTTGTTTGCTGCCAACTTGGCTTTTGGCACCTTGATAATAGGGGACGATATTTTCGCCGAATTTCTCCTGATATTCATCACTATCGAGGTAAGAATCGATTTCAGCCTCATATCCTTCCTCAATGCAGAGGCGAATATGTTGGGAGAGTTCAGCTTGGTCTTGAGGAGCGCGTCCTAATAAATGCTTGAAGTTGAGTTCAACAAAGCGATAGGGAGCGCAAGACTCAAAATAGCGACTACGATAGAAGTCTGACTTGGCCACTGCCCGGACAAAATTGCGAACAGTTAACTCACCATTGCATAGCTGAGATTCAGCAGTGACTAGGCGCTCGCTTTCCATTACATGGGGATTGCCTAAAACTTGCTTGTACACTCCCCGAATAATTATCGCCGTCTCATCAGAACTGAGAGTTGGGAAAAGTTCTAAGGGGGTATCCAAAATTACACTCATTACTATTCTCCTTTTTATTATTGAGTTGACAATTATGGCTTTTTATGGGCTTATTAAAAATCTCCCGTTAAGCTCAAGCTGTAACGAGAGATTGAGGATTACACAGGAGTAATACTCGAAATTACTCCACCTTGTTTGTGAATACGCTGGTATTCTTGAGAGAGTTTATCAAAAGGTACTAAATAAACTTTGTTGCTCCGGCGGAATTTGGAAACACGATTAACCTTACCAGGAGAGCTATAAGCAGTAACTTCGACGCGGAAAACTTTTCCTTCGTCACTTGCTCCTACACCAAGACGAGTACGAGATCCTATAGGAGTGTCTTGGAAAGACCAACCTTCTCCCACAGCTCCCCCTGAAGGCGGAACTACAGCTAGAGGTGTTTCCTGAATCACATACTTATTTAGAACAGGTTCTTTTCCTGAGAGACTACCCTTGAGATCGCTACTGGATGCACCACGCAGCATAGCGAACATATGGGTAAAGCCAACCATGGTTTGTCCAGGTTGTGTTTTATAGCCTCGGATGTAGGGAACAAAAAACTCTCCGTAGGCGTTTTGATATTCGTCGCTATCTAGGTAGGAATCAATTTCTGCCTCAAATCCTTCGGTATCTAGGATTGTGCTATGAACTCTCATCTCTTCTAAGTCAGTGGGGGTACGACCGAGAAAATGCTTAAAGTTAAGTTCAATGAACCGATAGCGAGGACAAGTGTCAAAAAAGCGACTACGATAAAGATCGGATTTACCCAAGAAGCGGACAAATTCCCGAACACTTAATTCTCCCCGTTTAAATTGAGATTCAGGAATAGTAGCTCGTTCGCTTTCCATTACATAAGCATTACCTAAAACTTGACGGTAGATAGCACGAATAATCGTTTCTACTTCTTCTTCTGAACGCCCTGGCATTAGTTCCAAAGGTGCTGTCTCTTCAAATAAACTGACCCCTAATCGAGAGGCAGGTCCAAAAACCATTGATTAAAGTCTCCTTTTTTTATTAAAATTATTTTCGCTTAAACTTACTTTGCCATTAGTCTAAGGGTTTTTCCCTTATCCAATTACCCAGAAACGTAGTCCGATCAAGAATTTCTGAGGCTTGATTTTTTACGATTTAGACAACACGATAGCAAAATTTGCCGACGAAATCAATTTAACAATTCCATGAGAGGGATCATGGATTTCTTGCTTAATTGGGGTTTAGTTAAGAATTTTTTCTTAAATTCCGACTAAAAGGCCCACTACAAGTTTTTGTTTAGATATAGTTATATAACTTTTTGTGTTCTTTTTATCTAAATAAATGTAAACTAAAATGTACTATTTTAATGTAGGAATATTAAGTAACTATCTCTACTAAAGTTGGGACTGCTGCTGGCGCAGAGTAACGAGTGCAGCGTCAATTTTGGCTAATTCAGGCTCTAAATTAGTCATTACTTTTTTTTTCGATACTTTAGCCCGTTGGCCTGTTGTTACTGTTTCAGAGAGCAGTCGCTCCCGATATTGTTCAAATTCTTGAATGAGTTGTTCTAGTTCTTGTTTTTGCGTAGTTGCTGATTCGAGACCATTTTCAGGGTTTTCAACACTTGCTGTTAGGGTTTCTGGAGTTTGGGTCATATCTATATATGTATATGTTAACTAAAATACCGATAATTATCTTATCTTGATTTCATACCAGTTAAGCAGCAAATATGAGAAGCGAAATATTACTTAATATTTGATGAAGAGTATATTGACATACTCCCGACGCTCCCCTACGGGAGAGCGCGGGATTCTTCAGTCTGGGAGACCCTGACCGCAGTTTTAACAGAGGTGATGTCCTCCCTCTGTGTTGATAACAATCCTATTTTCTGTATTAGAAGAGCTGAGTTATAGTCCCTATCTAACTCTTGGCCACACTTAGGGCAAGAGTGCCAACGCTCTGATAAGCTTTTAGAAACTTTGTTCAAACATTCCCAACAATGTTGGGATGTACCTTTTGGGTCTACTTTGATAATTCTTTTGCCTAGTTTCCAGGAAACATACTCTAGAATCTGAACAAACTGACCAAATGCTGCATCTTGCAAAGACTTATTCAATCCTGATTTTGCTGATTGACCGTTGGGTAGGAATTGACCATTGTCACTTAATTTAGCTTTGCAACGTCTGACTAAAGAAGCTATTTGCAGGTCTTCTACAAAAATCACACTTACATCTAAAAACAAGTGATAAGCTAGTTTGAATTGCCAATCCAAACGTTGTCTAGCTATTAATTGATACAGTTTAGCTATTTTACGTTTGAGAATTTTCCAACTCTTTGAATGTTTGTGTTTTTTCGCTAATCTCGCCTGAAGTTTAGACAAGCGATGCTCAGAGAACCTGAAAAACTTAGGCACTTCAATAAATTCTCCATCACTGGTAACAGCATAATATAACAATCCCAAGTCAATACCTTTTGAGTTTTCTAAAGTGGGTTGAATTTCTGCAACCTCTACAGGGACGGCTTTATCTTCTATCGTGAAGCTGATATAGTATCCATCAGCTTCACGGATTACTGTACCTGTCTTAACCTTAAATCCTAATGGTATTGGGCGATTGAATACTAAAGGGACTAAGCCAATCTTTGGTAAATTGATACAATACCGACCATTAGCATTTTTGACCACATTGGTTTTTGATAACTGGGGATAACTAAAAGAATTATAATAATGTTTCCCCTTAAATTTCGGTCTACCACTGGTTTTACCGTTTTTATCAGGTAAGGTAAAGTTATCCATCGTGGTTTGTACGCGCTGGATCACATCTTGCAATACCTGGGAGTGGATGGACTTGTATTCACCGAAGAGTTTTTTAGTTTGTGCTAAGTTGGCTAACTGTACTGTTTCCCAAGCTACATAACCATTTATTATGTTGGGATGTTTGTCACCTTTTCTAGTTATCGAATTTCCATTACTGTCCTTTTTTCTACCGTCGCGGGTTTGTATCCTAAACTCTGGAATGTTTTGGTAAATTCGTTCTATTGGTACTACTGAAACATTAAGAGGACAAGCATTAACTGGTGTACGCGTTGCTTCAAACCATTTTAACCTTTCAGCCAAACGGTAATTATATTGCCGTCTGGCTAATTCCAACCAATTAGCAATAATTACCGCTTGATTTTTATGGGGTTTGAGCTTGTACTTGTATTTCAGTAGCATGGCAGAATCTACCAGGATTTCGTAAGATAGTTATCTTAATGGCTATGTTAGAAATTGTCAATAGCCATAGCAAACAAGGCAATAGGAAAACCGCACACCTTAGCCCGGCTTTCCCATACGACGCTCCCCTTACGGGAGAGCGCGGGACTTCCCGCCGGGGAAGTTAAAAAGAGGGAGTAGGGAGTAGGGAGTAGGGAGTAGGGAACCCACCCCTAACCCTTTCTGGGAGGTAGGGCTGTTTCATTCTCGATAGACACGGAGATGTGGAGATGCAGAGACGTTGAGAGACAGGGGGATAGAGGCTTTTAATTTCTGAATAGTTAATAATTAATTATTAATTGCTGAAAACCTTATTTATAATTGCTATTTTGAGAAAAATGATAAAATCTTGGATAATAATTGGCATTATTACTTTTTTAATACCATTTAGTAGTGGTTTATTTATTCGTTCGAGAGATGCTCAATGGTTTAGACGTTTACAAAGACCTCATTGGTTAACTTTTGAAAGATTAATTCCCTTAATTTGGACGACGATTTTTATTTGTGGTGCTTGGTCTGCATATATTATCTGGGAACAAGAACCAGGAACTCAAAAAACTTGGTTATTAATGGCTCTATATTTATTATTAGAAATAGTAACAATAGCTTATACACCTGTTATGTTTAGAACACAAAGTTTGCAGGTAGGAACAATTATTGGGGGAACTGGTTTTGTATTAAGTTTAATGTTAATTTTGACTGTCTGGCAACTTAATACTTGGGCGGGAATTTTATTATTACCCTATATATTTTGGAGTCCTATTGGTACTTATACGACTTGGGAAATGAGTCGTATAGCGGAGCGAGGGAATAGGGAATAGGGAATAGGGAATAGTAGACTTTCATGTTGCGCCGCAAAACAGGATTTATCAATGTCAAATACCTTAATGCGTAACGCTATATTAATTTATAAAATTACTAATATTAACTGATTAAAAAAAAGATTTTCAATGATTAATAATTATTGCTCTGCTGATTAAATCTCAAAGCATTTACAGAGAAAGGTAAGTGCCTTTTTAGGTATTGAAAAAGTACCTGGTTTTCAGCTATTCATGCTCAAAAAGTTAGTATTTTTAGCAAGAGTCGGGCAAAAAAAAATTACTCCCCCGCTCCCCTACTCCTTAAAAAATACTTTTTCAGCAAACCCTAATTAATAACTATCTATTTTGATAAATAGAAGAATTGGGTAAAAGGATTTTTTTATCAATGAAAGTTTCAATTCGTTTGGCTAAAACTGAAGACAAAGAAGAAATTATTGATTTACAAACGGAGTCCTTGAGAGTTTTATGTGCTAAAGATTATCAAGCACCAAAAATAGAATCTTTAGTTAGAGAACAAGCAAAATTCAGATTCAACAAAGAGGCTGTTTTTGTAGCAATTTATAATGAAAAAATTGTTGGTTTTAGCTCTATCAATGTTGAAACTTCAGAAATTTATGGTCTTTTTATTTCTCCAAAATTTACAAGGCAAGGTATTGGTACAAGATTATTAGAAACTCTAGAAAAAATTGCTCTCCGTAAAAAACATAAATTTATCTATGTTACTTCTTCATTGACAGCTAAAATATTTTATAGCAAAAGAGGGTATCAGGTAGTTCGTGCATCAGGTTTCTATTCAGAACAAAAATTTTGGATAAATACTGTACTGATGCAAAAAAAGTTAATCATTAGTGGTACAAAAATGGTGATTTTTGCAATTTATCTTTTAGCAATAAAAAAGATTTATCAGCCTATTTTTATACTTTTACAAGATTACCGATTAATTTCCTTGACAAGAGTTGCAAGAGAGAATAAAACGATAATAAAATTTGTCAATTTTTTAATAATTATCATGGTAATTGCCATCGTGTTATCTTTGATATAGAATTATGACTGTTCAATAATTGATAATTGATAATGGATAATTGATAATTACCCCTTCTTGAAAGAAGGGGATTGGCGCTCAAAGGAAATTTTTTTGATTTATCCCCTTGTAGAGCGACAGCTCGCGGCACATAAGAGG
>JBFRWR010000477.1:0-3033 GCA_051439685.1 Trichodesmium sp. | reverse complement strand
ATAATTATACTATTGAGAAATCCTGTAGATAGAACTATATCTCACTATAATCAATGGGTTAGATTAAATTGGGAAAATCGCTCTTTAGAAGAGGCTATTGAATCAGATTTAGAGAAACTAACTAAGGCTCCTGAAACAGTTGATTACTGGAGGAAGGAATTAAATTATTTAGCAAGAGGAGTATATGTTGAGTTTTTTCAGGAATGGATGAGTTTATTTCCAAGGGAACAATTCCTAATTTTGCAAAGTGAGGACTTTTATGAAAATCCAGAAGCTAGTATGCAGCAAGTTTTAAAGTTTTTAGATTTGCCGGAATATCAACTCTCAAATTATAAGAATTATAATCCTGGGAAGTATTCAAAAATAGACCCATTAATGCGTAGGAGTTTAAGTAATTATTTCCGAGTTCATAATGAAAGATTAGAAGAATATTTAGGGATGAAATTTAATTGGGAGTAATATGAAGTCAGAAGTTAGAAGTTAGGAGTTAGGAGTTAGGAGTTAGGAGTTAGGAGTAACCTTTAAGTTAGTTTCAATATTTGACAATATCCTAACCCATGGTTTGACTGCTAGAAAAAAGGAAATTAAGGAAATTTCGGATTTTCTTGCCTATTATTTAGGTAGGGAGGTTGCATTCAATGTCCTTACACAGTCAGGAGAGGTGGGAATTATAGAGGAGATAAAAGTACGAATTGTCCCTAACTCTAAAATTGCTGGAAGTAGGAGGTACTAATAACTTAATAACTGATAACTGAAATAACTATTGATGTATTCTTTATTTTTCGTTTTTCCTTCTTTTAAAAAAGAAATATGTATTCAAATTTAACTCCAGAAATGTCAGCTTTTAGTTTATGTCAAGAAGCAGAATCTTATTTAGAAGCAGAAAAATTAGAAGATGCTTTTTTTGCTTGTGAAAAAGCTCTAGAAATATTACCATTCTATCCTTTGGCTTGCAAAAGTATGGGAAATATATTTCATACTATGGGAAAATTAGATGAAGCAATAAATTGGTATGTACAAGCAATTATCCAGCAACCAAATTGGCCAGAAGTTTATACAAATATGGGTAGTTTGTATGCTAAACAAGAAAACTGGCAGCTAGCTATAGATTGCTATGAAAAAGCTCTAGAATTACAACCAAATTTGGATATTGTTTATCGGAATTTATCTCGCGTTTGTCAACAGGTAGGGTATTTAGATTTAGCCAAACAATATTGGTATTACGGACAAAAAATAGAATCAGAAAAAAAAGCATTAGAAAAGCTAAATCAAGGATATATTCTATTTAATAAAGGAAAAATAGAAGAGGCGCTCGCTTGTTATCGTGAGGCTATAGAATTAAATCCTAAATTATCAGAAGCTTACTCGAAATTAGCAGAAATTTTAGTAAGTCAAGGAGAATTAGAGGAAGCTATTGATTGTTATCAAAGTTTAATTAAACTATTACCGGAAAATTGGTTAATTTTCCATAAACTAGGAAAACTTTTCCGAGAAACAGGCAAGTTAAATGATGCAGTAGAAGCATTTGAACGTTCTATAGAACTTAATCCAAAATTTCCTTGGTCTCAGAAACATTTAGCAGATGTTTTGCATGAACAAGGGAAGTTAAATCGAGCGCTTACTTTTTATCAAACACTGATTAAAAATCATCCTCAGATTTGTGATTCCTACTTTAAAATTGGGGAAATATTGATCAAACGAGGGGAGATAAATCAAGCAATTTTTGTCTACCGTAGAGGTCTCCAAGTAAATCCTAATTTAGCAAGATTTCACTACAAATTAGGAGAAGCACTAAGTAAACAAAAAAAATGGGAGTCAGCAATTAAAGCCTATCATCAAGCAATAGAATTAAAAGCAGATAACCATTTCTTTCATTTCAAATTAGCAAATGCTTTACAAAATATTGGAAAATTAGATGAGGCTATTATTAGTTATCGAAAAGCTATAGAAATTAATTCTAAATTCTGTTGGTTATACGCATCATTAGGACAAGTTTATATTCAACAAAAAAATTGGTCTGATGCTCTAGAATGTTTTAAAAAAGCAATACAAATTAAACCAGACTATGATAAAGCTTATGAAAAAATAGCCTTTATTTTTGAGCAGTTAGGTGACAGGGAGGCAGCAGAAAAATGTAGAAATAAACAGGAGTGACCATATGAAATAAGCAATCAGCAGTCAGCAGTCAGCAGTCAGCAGTAAACTTTTATAAGGAGACTATTACCCCTCCGCGCACCTTTAGGTTTATAGAAACCGGGGATTTAAACCAGAGCTGCTAAAAGCTAATAGCTAGTTCAAGCAGAAAAGCAATTTGCTGACTAATTTATTATCTATTCTTTACCAATAACTAATATTAAAATTGATAGTCACAGAGGGTTTTTAAGTCAGAAGCAGAGATAAATCAGAAAAAATTATTGAATATTATTTATCTAACTACTAAAAAAATCAATGTCGCAGTATTTTAATAATCAATAATATTTGTTTAATCTTCTCTTGCTTCTGACTCGGCAAAAGTTGAAAATTTTATTGGTAAGCTCTAAACTTTCTGATTATAAAAAATCAAATATGACTAGAAAATTAGGTTTTAAACCTACCCTTAGCTGGGTGGCGATTGTCGCTACTACAAGGGGATAAAAAAAGAAAATTTAGTATTTCAAGCCTCCCTATTTAAGGAGTTACTGATAACTGATAACTGATAACTGAAATAATATGTCTAATAATAAAAAAATAGAAAAAGTAGCTATTAATTTTCATCAAATAGCAGAAGCTAGTTTAGCTGAAGGAAAATTGGATGAAGCTTATGGAGCTTGTTTAAAAGCATTAAATAGCCAACCAGAATTTGCACCAGCTTGCAAAACTCTAGGAGATATTTTACAAGCAAAAGGTGATTTAGAAGCAGCAATAAATTACTACAACAAAGCTATAAAAATACTGCCAGATTTTGCTGAGGCTCATGCTAATATTGGTAGTATGTATGCTAAACAGCAACAGTGGGAAGAAGCAATTTTTTATTATCAAAAAGCTATCTATATT
>JBFRWR010000476.1:0-20635 GCA_051439685.1 Trichodesmium sp. | reverse complement strand
ATGAGTCTGTATTTTGCTCAAGTTGATTTGGTTTAACAATAATTGCATCTTCTGCAACTGGAGTTATTTTTGATGTAGAAGTATCTTTTTCTAGGGTTTTTAATTCATCATTTACTGGTGTATATTTAATTTCATTTGCCTGAGCAGCAACAGAAAATATTAAAGCTTTAGATAATACAAATAATAGACAACTAAACAAAAATTTTGACATTTTTAAATTCTCACAAAAAATTTAGGTAATAGGGAATATAAAAGAAATAATTTAGGAATTATAGCAATATGATTTAAGTTGTGAGATGTTGCAGATTTTTAGGAAAAAGGGAACAGTTCAGAAGCATAAAATGTATAAAAATGAATATGATAACTGCTATATTCTCTTCTTTTCAGAAAAACCTTAATTCTCACATCTGATTACTAATTGCTATAGTAGGCAGAATTATTATTGAAATTATTGTAAGCATCCAGCTATTAGCCCTCAGCTAGCCTTTTGCAGAGGAACTGCGTTAACAGCAATAAGACCCTTTGTTTTAGGAAACGGTTTAAATGAATATAGACTTTGGAAATGACTTTTGTAGTAAGATTTTTCGTTTCTCAATTAAGAAAGCTTTTATCACTCACTAAGTAGTGTATATCCCAGAGATTTTTTTTAATTACAGGTAGTTTCAAGTCTAGGTATTTTGAGTCTAAAATAGTTGGTACTGAAAAAATCATATTTGTTTTTATTAATATTCAGAGATATAAACATTAAATGAGGAGCTGAATATTGTCAAAAGACATTCTGTCAAACTATATTAATCAAGAAATAATTTACTGAACCTGGAGCTATAATTTAGATATTGAAGATGAGAAAATTCATGGTAATTGGTATAAGATGATTTTTTTTCACCACCAACTTTCAAAATAAATCCTGGATATTCAGACGCAAATTGATTAGGTGAATACTAAATTTTCTTCCTAACCATTAGTACCAGGAAAATTAGCTGTCTATTTGTTGGACTTAAGCGACAATTCTCACAATCTATCAGAAGTAAAACTAGATATTACTAAAAGTCAATTAGCTGCATTATTAGGTACTATTCCTGAAACTTTTTCCAGAGTTTTTAGTAAGTTAGTAGTAGAAAAAAGGAGACAGGAGACAGGAGACAGGAGACAGGAGAAAATCTTGATGGTCAATAGGAGTAAATTAATCAAGTATTTCTGCTTAATCCCGCAAAATTTGACGAATGAGAACGGTCAATTAGATGATTTATACACTATAAATACTTACCTAAATACCATTTTTAATACTACTTTAATGTTACAATTTGACGTGCGGAATGTGAGTTGAAAGCCTCTCCTTTCAACGAGAAAAAAAGTTACTCTGAACACATCCTCTTCTTCAAAAGAATAGGTAATTTTTAATTGTTAATTATTAATTGTTTAATACCTATCCTTCCCCGATCAAAGCATCAGTAAATGGATCTGGCAAAGCCTGTTGTATCTCCATTTCTTCATTATCTTCAACAGATAAATCATCACTATTCAGATTTTTTTTTAAAATATTCTTACTATTTTTACGCCGATGATAATCCTGTAATCTTATCAACTCATCTTGATAAACAGAAATAATTCTTGCCAAAGACTCAGCCACTTCATCCCAACTTTCATCATCTACAATTTTTTCCGCAATACCTTGAAATAAATCCCCACTTTGATTTTTCCTGACATATTCCTTCAGCAATTTACCAGACCTTTGTAAAGCTGCCTGATATGCCTCTCCATCAGACCACCAAAGACCAGGCTGATTCAACAACCAAGTCAAAATATATTCTTGAGCGTGCTGCTCTTTTACCCAATTAGCAAGATACTTTAATTCATCCATACATTGCCTCTGAGAAATATAAAGCTAATTGTAATCATAAATCAACATACCATAATTTATCTATTATGTATAGAACCGATTTTCGATCTATATAGGCATCTGCAAAAAAGAGAGAGTAGGGAGTAGGTTCAAAGAATTAAGAATTAAGAATTAAGAATTACCTCTTATTTTTTCTCTTCAAATATAATCTTTTATACCTTAATTTTTCGGTTTCCTATCGGGGCTTTTTTTAACCTTTTTCTCCTACCTTGACTCCTTTGGACAGTGGTTCTATATAGCAATTTTCCTAATGGTGAAGTACAAAATTTGTTTTTTTAGGGATTAGGGAATAGGGAGTAGTAACTTAAGAAACGCTATATACTATATATATGAAATTTATATCTATTAAAATTTAATTTAGTTTAGAGTTTAGACTACTCAAAATAATAATACCATTGAATTGATTGATACAGAATTTTTACTATCTCTTAAAATTATTTTTTTTTTGTATCAGCTTATACTTGAAATCTTAAAAAAAACCTTGACTAGAAACAGTCAAAAAAAAACAATTGTAATCTAAAAACGGTACTTAAATTAGAGAAAAAGTCAGGGAAGTAAAAATTATTATGGGACAGCAAAAATTTGGTGTTATCGGTCTAGCCGTAATGGGAGAAAACCTAGCCCTCAACGTAGAACGTAACGGTTTTCCTATCTCCGTATACAATCGCAGTGGCGATAAAACTGATAAATTTATGGCAGAGCGGGCGCAAGGGAAAAACGTACACGCTGCTTACACCCTAGAAGATTTTGTCCAATCTTTAGAAAGACCCCGCAGAATCCTGGTCATGGTAAAAGCAGGAGGACCTGTTGATAAAGTCATCGAACAACTCAAACCCCTCCTAGATAAAGACGACATGATTATCGACGGTGGTAACTCCCTCTACGAAGATACAGAACGTCGCACCAGAGAATTAGAATCTACCGGACTTGGTTTCATGGGGATGGGAGTTAGTGGTGGTGAAGAAGGAGCCTTATGGGGACCTAGTTTGATGCCTGGTGGTACAGAGGGTTCTTACAAAGAATTAGAACCAATTTTAACTAAAATCGCTGCTCAAGTTGATGATGGTCCTTGTGTCACATATATCGGTCCTGGTGGAGCTGGTCATTATGTGAAAATGGTACATAACGGCATTGAGTATGGCGATATGCAGTTAATTGCTGAAGCCTACGATTTGTTGAAAAATGCTGTAGGAATTAGCAACGAACAACTCCATGAAATTTTTGCTGAGTGGAATAAAACTCCAGAGTTGGAATCTTTCTTAATTGAAATTACTGCAGATATCTTTACTAAGAAAGACACTGAAACTAGCAATCATTTAGTTGATATGATTGTTGACTCCGCCGGACAAAAAGGTACAGGTAGATGGACGGTAATTAATGCTTTAGAATTGGGTGTTGCTGTGCCAACTATTACTGCTGCTGTTAATGCTCGGATCATGTCTGGTATTAAGGATGAGCGTGTGGCTGCTGCTAAGGAATTGACAGGTCCAGCAAGTAAGTATGAAGGCGATACCCAAGCTATGATTAACAAAGTGCGGGATGCTTTGTACTGTTCTAAGATTTGTTCTTATGCTCAAGGTATGGCATTGTTGGCTGCTGCATCCAAGGAATTTAATTACAATCTGAATTTGGGTGAGTCCGCACGCATTTGGAAAGGTGGTTGTATTATTCGAGCTGGCTTCTTAAATAAGATTAAGAAGGCTTTTGATGAAAATCCTGGTCTACCTAATTTGTTGTTGGCTCCAGAATTTAAACAGACTATCCTCGATCGCCAGGATGCTTGGCGGGAAGTTGTTACTTTAGCTGGTAAGTTAGGATTACCTGTTCCTGCTTTTAGTGCTTCTCTAGATTATTTTGATAGTTATCGTCGGGGAACTTTACCTCAAAACTTGACTCAAGCTCAACGGGATTATTTCGGTGCTCACACTTACGAGCGTATTGATAAGCCTCGTGGTGAATTCTTCCATACTGAATGGCCTACTAAGTAATATCATATCCGAAAGCTCGTAGTAGGGCTAAAGCCCTAAGTATAGTTCGGGCTAAAGCCCTACTACAAACAAATCCCCCCTAACCCCCCTTTGAAAGGGGGGAATGAGAGCGTCGTATGGGAATGCTAATCAATTTTGCGGTTTCACACATAATCTGTTATTATCCGAACATCATATAATTTTTTCTGTTTAAAAGTTAGGCGATCGCTGTTTTGGTAAATAGAAGCGATCGCCTTTAGTAATAAATAATTAGACTGATTTTGAGCAGCTTGTTGTATCTGCTCCACTAACTCCAATAGTCGTGCTATCTCTTCTACAGTCAACCCTGCTTCAGTATAGAAACCGGGTTTATTCAATCCCCCACATACTAACATATACCTGCCATAAACCCGGTTTCTTATAACCGTTAAATATTACAGCACTTTTCAAATTGATGAACCACATCGCCATAACCAAAAACCTGTAGGGACGTTGGATGGAACGTCCCTACAGGGGTATCATTTTTTGAGTGTGGTTCATTGACCTGAAAAGCACTGTAGAATTTAGAAATGTCCTAACCTTAATGCGTAGCGCTATAGAAATCAGAAGTCAGAAGTTGTTTTTGTAACGGGGATTAGAGCAACTCTCCAAAAACATTTCGCCTTAAAAGACCTTGCTCTAAACCCAATTATTTTGGTAAATCCTAAACTAATTATCCGAACATGATATTAATTAACGATGCAGCAACTCAGGGTAAAGTATTCGGATATTGACATACTCTCCGGCCTAAAGGCACGGAGATTCTCCTGAAACCAGGATTCTTGGTTCAATGAGTCCACTTAAATCAGATACGCAAGCGATACCTAAGCCAGAGATGGTTCTCTCCCCAAGCGTTTGCTCTATTGCCTCTTTCAGAGGAGCTGCGCTAACAAGAGCCTGTTCCCGTATGCCCTACGGTACAGTTCAAACCTTAAAAGACTTTGGTTCTCTGGTACTTGATGCTTAAAGCAATTCCTAAGCACAAGCACTACTGTGCAAAACCCCATAACTTTAGTTTTCAAGGTGCAAGGAGTGCTACGATTAGTAGCTAGGTTTTTAGAGTGGTTGAATACCTTTGCCACTTATATAAGTATAACACAAAGTCCCCCTAAAAGGGGGAGGCTTTAAACCCAATTTTTCGGTAAATTTTCTATAAAACGATGAACTATTGTGCTAGTGTTTTGCCTGTACAAAAGTCGAAAATGTAATTTAGTAAAACCAAATGTTAATGTTGGGTTTCGTTCCTCAACCCAACCTAGTCTGAATTACCGATTTCTTAGCGATCGCCCCTGCTAAAACCAACCTCGTTTGAAGAGCGATGTTGCATCAGTAACGTTTTGCGATCGCCTTTTTTCTTCTAGAGAAGCGATCGCCACTCCTAAACCAACTATATTTGAGCAGCGATCGCTTTTCTCATCCTTACAAATATTCTACACGACCAATCATTTTTTGAATTTTATTGTGGTGAATAGCTAGCCATAAAAGTTTGAATATTTTTTTGATTTTGTCAAAAACTTGTCGATTATCGACAGTTTAAAGATTGAAAAAAAAATTATTTGTGAGGTGAGAATTATGATTGACTTAGGTTATTAATGGTAAAAAACTTGGTGATCCGAATATTTACGGATGACAAATTTATTGGCCTAGAGTACAATTATTAGTTAAGTAAGTGATTAGTTAAAACCCACTTACTTATCTGCATATTTACTGAGATATTAACATCTTAGTAACTAACTGAAAAAAACGAATATTAGACATCTCCAATAATTCACTGAATCCCCTGTAAAAGGGTTGTTAAATCTTAATTTCCGGAGAGGTCTATTGAGCAAAATAATCTTTCCAGGGAGGCAATTGTGGATGTTTTTAATCAAAAAGCTAACAACTTGGGGCTAGAATTTACCGACCCAATGTTAGCCGGGATAAATGGAGCCGAAGCTAGTAATCAGTTGCGATTTGCTAGTGGTATTGAATCAAGTGCAGAGAGTTCGGAACTAAAAATTGAATATATAGATACAGGCAATGATGATTTATTGCTTTCCCAAAATGACTTGGGAACTTTGGGTGTAAATAAATCTGAGAAGTCCCTAGAGAAGACCTCAATAGAGAAAGAAGACCCACTGATAGGACAGGGGAATAATGTAGTTGAAGAAGTCGATCCCCTAACTGGTGAAACATCTAATGAAGTAGAAATTCAGAGGCGGTCTGGCAAAAAGCGGGATAAAGCAGGTAATAACCGGAGAAAAGCTTACAACTTCGGAGTTTTGAATGATGATGAGAAGTTAAAAGAATTTGTAGGTAGGTCAGATCGGAAGGACTTTTATAAGTTCAGGGTTAAGGAAAAGACAGATGTAGATATTGAGTTGCGTGGCCTCAGTGGGAATGCGGATTTGTATTTGCTGAATAATAAGGGGAAAGTTATTGAGAAGTCTGTTAAAGGTGGTAAGAAGGTAGAGGATATTGAGCGGACTTTGAACCCAGGGAGTTATTATGTGCGGGTACAGTCGAAGGGCAAGGCAAATGCTAATTACACTTTGAGTTTGGATGGCGAGTTGCCAGATATGGCGGGTAATAATATGAATAAAGCTCACAACTTGGGAGTGCTGAAGGATGATGAGAAGTTGCAGGAGTTTGTGGGCAAGTCTGACAAGAAGGACTTTTATAAGTTCAGAGTTAAGGAAAAGACGGATGTAGATATTGAGTTGCGTGGCCTCAGTGGGAATGCGGATTTGTATTTGCTGAATAATAAGGGGAAGGTTATTGAGAAGTCTGTTAAGGGTGGTAAGAAGGTAGAGGATATTGAGCGGACTTTGAATCCGGGGAGTTATTATGTGCGGGTACAGTCGAAGGGCAAGGCAAATGCTAATTACACTTTGAGTTTGGATGCAGCAAAAGCGTTAGATTCAGACACTCAAGCAAGATTAATGAGCGTTCCAATCCGCGAACCTGTCGTTCAAGATAACCCCTTTGCTCCTCCATTTCAAGCATTAAATTTGCCGTCCAGTTACGACTTGCGAACAGAAGGTGATGTAACTCCAGTAAAAAATCAGGGTGGCTGTGGCTCCTGTTGGGCTTTTGCTACTTATGCTTCCTTGGAAAGCTCTATTCTGAAAGAGAAAAATTTGACAACTGATTTCTCTGAAAACCATCTCAAGAACTACCACGGTTTTGATTGGGGACCGTGTGATGGCGGAACTCACAATCTTAGCATAGCTTATCTCAGCCGAGGGGAAGGTCCGGTCAAAGAATCTGATGATCCTTACAATGCATATGACGATCGCCCTTCTCCTGGAGGTACGCCTCCTTATTATGCACGGGAGATATCTATTTTGAATACAGATGATGAGATGAAGCAAGCCCTTATGGAACAGGGTGCTCTCTATGTTACGATGCATTATGACGGTGATTATTTGAACGAAAGTTCTGACACTTACTACTACTCCGGTTCTAAAGGTGGCAATCATGCAGTGGCTCTAGTAGGCTGGGATGATAATAAAGCAGTTCCAGGAGTCAATAAAAAAGGAGCTTGGCTATGCAAAAACAGTTGGGGAAGTGGTTTTGGGAACAATGGCTATTTTTGGATATCTTACCAAGATACAAAAGGAGTTAATTATGGGGTGTCTTTTAATGATGCTACCGTCGCCAGCAGTTTTAACAATATCTACTATCACGACGAATTTGGTCAAATAGCGACATTCGGCGCTCCTTATGCTCTAAACGCCTTTACCGCTAAAGAAAACGAAGCCTTAAGCGCAATTGGCTTTTACACTCAAGCTGATAGTGCCCGCTACAATATCAAAGTCTATGATGATTTTTCCAATGGTCAGCCTTCTAGACTTCTGGCAGAAAAAAGCGGTAACGCGACATACGCTGGTTATCATACAGTTGACCTAAACAGCTCGGTTAATTTGAAGGCAGGAGATGACTTCTACATCTACCTTCAAATAGAAAATGGTGGAGAACATCCGCAAGCTATTGACTACAGACACAACGGTTACTCGTCAGATAGCACTGCAAGAAAGGGTGAAAGCTATTATAGCAACAACGGCAAAACTTGGACAGATTTGACTACTTGGAATAGCACAGCAAACTTCTCGATTAAAGCTTTGACAACCGAGTCGGCAAAACCTACAGGTTCCATCACCGTTAACTCCCCCAACGGAGGTAATACCCTAGAACCAGGAAAAAGCTACACTATTACTTGGGATGATAATATCAACGAAAACGTCAAACTGGAACTATACAAAGGAGGTTCCTTCAACCGCACCATTGCCAGTTCCACCCAAAGCGACGGTAGTTACAGTTGGACAGTACCAGCATCCATAACCAATGGCAGCAACTACAAGGTGAAAATAACCAGCACCAGTAACAATAGTGTTTCTGACTTTAGTAACAGCAACTTCACTATTAAATCCACAACATCTGATGCTTCAACCTCAAGAGTGCTTTTAGCAGATACCTTTGACGAAGGCAATATCAGTCACGAACCCAACATCAGCGACGATGGACGCTATATTTCATTTATTTCCTTAGCCAACAACCTCGTGCCGGGGGATACCAACGGCAGCTACGATGTCTTCGTGCGCGACATCAAAACAGGCTCAAATACTCGTGTCAGTGTTGCCAGCGATGGCACTCAAGGGAATAATGACAGCAGTTATTATCAAACTCCTCCCGTTATGAGTAGTGATGGACGCTATGTGGCATTTAGTTCTGATGCTAACAACCTAGTGCCAGGAGATACTAATGGAACCGAGGATGTCTTCCTCCACGATACTCAGACAGGAACCACAACCCGTGTCAGTGTTTCTAGCAATGGTATCCAAAGTAATGGTGAAAGCGACTCACCCGCTATCAGCAGCAACGGACGCTATGTCGTATTTGAGTCCGATGCCAGCAATCTAGTGTCCGGGGATACTAATAGCGAGAAGGATGTTTTCGTCCATGACACGCAGACAGGCTCTACTACTCGTGCCAGTGTCGCTACCAACGGTACCCAAGGAAATAGTACAAGTTTCAGTTCCACAATCAGTGATGATGGACGTTATGTGGCATTTACTTCCTGGGCAGACAATCTAGTGTCTGGGGATACAAATAGTCTCATGGATGTCTTCGTGCATGACACCCTGACAGGTTCTACTACTCGTGTCAGCGTTGCCACTGATGGCACCCAGGGAAATGACAGAGGTTACTGGTCTAGTATCAGTGGGGATGGTAATCATGTTTTATTCATGTCTTACTCCAGCAACCTCGTTTCAGGAGATACCAACGGAAACCAAGATTTTTATGAGGGCAATGATGTCTTCGTACGTAATATCAAGACTGGCACTACAACCCGCGTCAGCGTTGGCAGCAATGGTACTCAGGCGAATTCTGGCAGCATCCCTGTTGATATCAGTAGGGATGGACGCTATGTAGTATTCCAGTCTGAAGCTAGTAACCTTGTGTCAGGAGACACCAATGGAGTTGATGATGTCTTCTTGCGCGACACTCTGACAGGTACAACCACTCGCGTCAGCGTTGCCCAGAATGGCACTCAAGGAAATGGCAATAGTGAAGGACACTCCATCAGTAGCAATGGACGCTATGTGGTCTTTACTTCCGATGGTAGCAACCTTGTGTCGGGAGATAATAATAACGAAGCAGATGTCTTTTTGTACGATCGCGGCCTCTAGCTATTCATGGCAAAGTATTTGGATAATAACTCTCTGGTCAAACGGATGAATTATTGCCTTAATGCTTTGCCTCTACAAAAATCGAAAACGTAGTGTCATCAAACAAAATGTTAATGTTGGGTTTCGTTTCTCAACCCAACCTACTTTACCGATTTCTTAGCGATCGCCCCTCCAAAACCAACCACGTTTGAGGAGCGATCTTTTTTGATCGAGAAGTTAGAATAGCGATCGCCCTCAATAAGTTCCCAAAATATAATTACCAATAATCCTTTTGAGTTCCAGAGGAGCTTCAAGAGCCATATTGCATCCGCAACGCTCCGCGACCGCTCTTTCCCTTATGGAAATCTTAGAAGAGCGATCGCCACCAGCAGCAACTTGACAAAACCTCAATTCTCTTTTAAAATCTACTCAAGGAGGTAAATTAACCATGACAAGCCTTAACATCTCAATCCCCGAATCCATGCAAGAATTTGTTAACCAACAAGTTGCTTCTGGCCACTACAACAATGCCAGTGAATACATCCTGCATTTAATATCTAGACACCAGCAAGAAACAACCGAATTAGAAACCATGTTGTTAGAAGGTATCAATAGCGGGCTGCCGATTGAAGTCACAGAAAATTGGTGGGAACAAAAACGTAGTGCGCTTGTAGAAAAATTCAGCGATAGAGACGAATGACACGAAGAATTGTAATTAGACCAAAAGCAAGCCACGACTTGGACGAACAATTTGCTTATATTGCTGAAGATAACATAGATGCAGCATTGCGATTTTTTGATGCCACCAGAGAAACTATCTCGCAACTGGCAAAGATGCCTGGAGTAGGTAGTCCATTACAAAATTCTAGTTTAGCAGGTTTGCGGAAGCGGGCAGTTAAGGGGTTGAACAAGCACCTCATTTTTTATCTCACCCAAGATGACTGTATTGAAGTGGTACGAATACTCAATGCTGCCCGCAATCTTCCTACCATTCTTGATAGGGAAGTCACCTAACAATTGAAACACACCACCAACCCTATACGACTAAAGTCTTTACTAAAAACAGGCCATCGCCCCTCCAAAACAAACCACGTTTAAGGAGCGATATTGCAGCCGCAACGCTTTGCGAACGCTTTTTCCCTTCTGGAGATATTAAAAGAGCGATCGCCTTCAAACTAAAAAATTTCTCCAGACAAAAGGCGACCATCCACGCGCTCGTAATCATCCTCAACTAACCATGAGTGTGCTTCATCATAAATAGCGCTCTCAAATAAAGGTTTGTAATTAGCAGTGGCATCATAAATGCAACAATTTCCCTGTTTGGCACCAGCTAACATCAAAATTCGAGGTGGAAAAACAATCGGATCTACCCATAACTCGATAAATTCCCAATCATCACCTAGCTCTACGAGGTTTTGTGCGAGGGATAACATGGTATTGATTACCTCCTTTAACAATTTTTATTTCAGCATAATAAAGTGCAAGACTACTACCGTCTGCTCGAATTTGATAACCTATCGGTTCCTCAAAATAAAGTCCATAGCGTTCATACTCATCATTTTCATCCTCAAATCCTGTCAATTCTCCTCTTTCTATAATAGCCTCCACAACAAATTCCATTGTAGCACGATCTTTAAAAATATGAGCCTTTCCCTCCTTCCTTAGCAGTCTCCCTACTTGAGGCGTACCGGGAAGGTGTTTATCAAATAAGCTCGTTCTGGGATGGGGAATTAATTGTCGGTTAATACCACTCATGGACACCTATAGATGAAGTCATTCCTCAATTATATGATATTTTCATCTTTAGAGTAGTAGTTAGAGCGATCGCTCCTGCCAAAACCAACCGCGTTTAAGGAGCGATCTTTTTTGTTCGAGAAGTTAGAAGAGCGATCGCCCTCAACAACCCATCCGCTGCTAAACTAACTTTCGGAACTCACCACTAAATCTATACAACGGTCATTCATTAATACGAACATGGCGATCGCTCCTGGCAAAACCAACCCCGTTTAATGAGCTTGGTTTTGATATCACACAAAATAACTATATTGAAGCAGTACGAATACTCTATACTGCCCGCGATATTCCTGCCGTTCTCTATAGCGCAGAATAACAGAATTAGATTTAGTGAACAAACATTTCCCGCAATTTCTCTTCTTGGTCTTTTGGCAAGTTAGTCGCTACAATCTCAAAATCTACTTTTTTGACTGCTTCTGCTACCCGATCCACAACTGCATCTGTGCTTAACAAAAACAAAGCAGAAGTTCCCTCTGTTACCTTACTGCGGATATCTTTAATAAAATCATCATTAATCCCAATGTCCGTAAAGGAACCACTTAAGGCTCCCATTGCTGCACCAATGGCCATTCCTAAAATTGGGACCCAGAAAATCACGCCAAATAGTAGTCCCCAGAAAGCTCCATCTAAAGCTCCGAGACCTGCTAAATCATATAGTTGACGGGTTTTAGGTTTTTTCTTGCCTGCTGTCCAACTGACAACTGCTGCATCTTGAATTTTGATTAGTTCCTGTTTTTGTAAGTTACTTAAGGTATTAATCATTTGATCTGCACCCTCTGCAGTTGGGAATTTCAATACTGTTAGAGTTGCCATTGAATATCTCCGGATGTATCAACACAAAGATTGTATCAGGAATTTTACCAGGTAAGCAAAAAATATTTTTTGAGTCTCAATAGCTAAAATTGTATATACAAAAATTAAAATGTATTTAGCTAAAATCGTTATTTATAAGATTCCTTATTCCCAGAGATTAGGCAGTCATAAGTTAATATAAAAGAGAAAAGTTACTTTGGTAATACATGAAAATTAATCCTAATCTTGAGTTTAATGTAGACGATAAAAAAAGATAGTTAAATTAGTAAAAGTAATCTATGGAGTACAACTATGTTGCACCATAAATGGCAAAAAAGACTTGTTTTGTTTCTATTATTTAGATTACAGCACTTTTGAGGATGGTCAGGTACATTTGCAGTTCACTGTAACAAGCAGGATGCTTGTGTTACCAAAAATTTTGTACCTCACGCGCCTCCGAAATTGCTGTAATATTTGTTGGTACTCAAGTTGAGAAACCTTGGGAAAGAGATTATGAAACTTACTTTAATGAAAATCTAGCTGACTTTTCCATAACTGCTGAAGGTATAGCAGAAACTCTCAGCAATTTATCTGAAGAAACAGGAACAAAACCAGCAGTTATCTGGGTTTATACCCGATTAAGTCAATACTCTATCTTTTTCTATGTAATAATATCTAGAGGATGAACATAAAACCTGGTACAACTTTCACTCTAACTCAGGAGATAGGAAAAATATCAAAACAATGACTCAAATAAATTATTCACGACAACAACAACTTAAAAAATTTGTCGAAAAATTATCTATACCACAACCAAATTTGATTAAATGGAATTTACTAGACTTAGCTTTAACCCACTCCACATTTTCATCAACAGATAACTATGAAAAGTTAGAATTTGTAGGTGATGCAGTAGTGCGGTTGGTAGCAGCAGAATTACTATTGGAAAATTATTCTGACTCCCCAGTAGGAGAATTTGCTGCTATTCGTTCCATCTTAGTCAGCGATCGCTCTCTCGCACAAATCGCAAATAAATATGACTGGAGTCGTTATTTATTAGTATCAAAAAGTGCAGCGGGAGATAAAGCTGGAGCAGAGTCTAGATTAGCAGATTCTTTTGAAGCGGTTTTAGCTGCTTTATATTTAAGTAGCAATAACTTGGGATTAATTCGTCCTTGGTTAGATTCTCACTTTGAAGAATTAATCGGACAAATTCTTAGGGATCCTGCTCGTCAAAATTATAAAGCTGCTCTTCAAGAATGGACTCAAGGTAACTATAAAGCATTACCAAACTATAAAGTTGAGCAAGCAAATCAACTTCATGGCGATCGCGGACGTTTCTTTGCTGAAGTTTGGTTTCAAGGAAAAAAACTAGGTGTGGGAAAAGGACCATCAATTAAAGCTGCTGAACAAGCTGCAGCTAAATCTGCTTTAGATTTTTTGCAGCAGTCGTTCAATAATGGATAATTAATAATGGATAATTAATAATGGATAGTGGCTCCTGAAAACTATTGATAATTGTCAATTATTAATTGATGGTTTATAGCAGTTTTAAAAAAGAATTTTACGAATAATAAGTTTGATTAAAAGACTTTACAAGAGATGTTTCTTTGATAAAAGAGATCGATCTTTTTGTTTTGCTAGAGTCTCCATAAAAGAGGGAACAGGAAGAAATAATTGATTCTATCTTTGATGTTCGGAGATGACTAATAGACAACTTAAAATTTTAGGAATAGATATTAATCTTAAACTTACTTTACTAAGTTGCAAACGGCTTTAGCTTTAGTTTAAACGAAAAATCTTAGTATTGGACAGATTTACCTCAATATGATATGGTGAAAACACCCGTTAATCTTAAGATCAGCTCATTTTTTTATATTAAAACTCATGGAAATAGGAATTGTTATATTTGGTGCAGGTCGTTGGGGAGTTAATTTAGTTCGGAACTTTCTTAATCATCCTCAGTCTGATGTTATTGCTGTAGTAGATACTAATCTCCAACAGTTACAAACAATGAAAGAAAGGTTGCAATTAGATGACAATATCATGTTAATTGAGGATTGGAAAGAAGCGTTAGAGCTGCCAGGAATTACAGCAGTGGCGATCGCTACTCCTGCTTCTACCCACTATGAAACAATAACTGCTGCTCTGCAAAAAGGTTATCATGTTTTTTCCGAAAAACCTTTAACTCTTGAGTATTCTGAGTCAATTTCCCTATGCAAATTAGCAGAGGAAAAACAATTACAACTTTTTGTCGATCACACTTATTTATTTAATCCAGTTATAGAACCTGGGAAAAATATAGTCACAGAAGGTAAGTTAGGAGACTTGCGCTATGGATATGCAGCACGCACTCATATTGAACCTGTGCGCCCAGATGTTGATGCTCTCTGGGATTTAGCAATTCACGATATTTGTATTTTTAATAGTTGGTTGAACCAAAAACCTGTGGAAGTAGAGGCAAATGGTACAGTCTGGCTGCCTCAACAACCTCCACAGTCAGATTTAGTTATGGCTAAGTTGACTTATCCTCAAGGTTTTCAAGCATTTTTACATTTATGTTGGCTCAACCCTGACAAACAACGTCGTTTAGCAGTTGTGGGTAGTCAAGGAACATTGATTTTTGATGAACTCTCAAAAGATGCTCCTTTAGTAATTCAACATGGTCATTTAGAATATTTGGATAGTCGCTGGAAAGCAGTAGATGTAAGTCGGGAAGTTGTCGCGATCGAAAAGGCTGAACCTTTAGCTCAAGTTTGCGATGAATTTTTAAGTTGTGTTCGTCAAAATAGGGCTTCAAAAATTACTTCTGGTTGGGTGGGTGCTGAATTAGTCAGGATTCTTTGTGCTTTAAATGATTCTCTGGAGCAAGGGGGAAAACCAGTTCGCTTAGTGGAATAGAGTAGGGAGTAATGAACCCACCCCTAACCCCTCCCAGGAGGGGAAAGAATGGATGATTTATACTCGATAATTGATATGATTGTTAATTATCGCAGATGTCTAATATATATCTTTACCATTAGACTTCTCCAGAAAAGACGGAGTAGGGGAGAAAGAATTAACTGCTTATCCTCCATAATTAATTTTATTGTTGATTTTTGGAGATATCTATTACTCAGACACTAGAAATAATGTTGTTTAAATTAACTTTGAGAGTTTAATTTAATTTCTTGTGCAATATCTTCTCCTTTGCAAGATGATAATATTTCCTTAATTGACATAGTAATATTAACTGTTGTTCCTCGATCTATACCTTCACTGTAGAGTTCAATATTACCATTCATCATTTCTATTAAGCTGCGAGAAATTGCTAACCCTAATCCATTACCACCAAATTTACGAGTTTTTGTACCATCTACCATCACAAAAGGCTGAAATAACTTATGTTGTTCATCTACATGAATACCAATTCCTGTATCTTGAATTTTCACCAAAACCTGATTTACTTTTTGACTTTGGCAATCAACTAAATTATTATCATTTTGAGAAACCATTAATTCATCATATTCTAAGTCAATAGAAATATTAATACTACCTTTTTCTGTAAACTTAATTCCATTACTAATCACATTTTTAAATACCTGCTTTAACTTTTCTGGATCGGCATAAACAATTATTTTTTGATTCGGAAAATTGTATTTTAAGAGTAGAGATTTTTGTTCAATATCTGCTTTAAATGAATCTACTGTTTCTTGTAATAATTTGATAATATCTACATCCTCCAACATCACAGATAAAGTTCCCGAATCAATTTTGCGGATATCCAGGATATCATCAATAATTCTGAGCAAATGAATAGCAGAATTATTAGCTTGTTTCAAGAAGTCTAATTCTTCTTCTTTAGTATCACAAAATCCATCACTAATTAATTGCAGTGAACCAATAATTCCATTAAGTGGGGTTCTTAACTCATGGGAAATATTCGCCAAAAATTCACTTTTTAATTGGTTAGCAACTTGAGCCTCTTTAGAAGTAATTTCTAGTTGATTAGCCCACCTTTTTAATCTATATACCATACTCTCCAATGAAGCTGCTAATTGATTAAATTCACGAATTTTTAGATTTTGAGGTACTGTATTGGGAGCATCTAAATCATTAACATTAACAGCATAATCTAGTAGTTTTTCTAAAGGGCGAGCTAAATCACGAGCTAAATAAATACTGGCTATGATACTAGCAGCAACTAAACCTACAATCAGAGTAATTAGAACTTTTTGAACTTCTCTAAGACCAGATAAAGCAAAATCTATAGGTGTAATTGCTAAAACAATCCACTGGTTATCATTAGACATAGGACTAGGAATGGCAGAGTATCCTGCTAAAAATTCATTACTAGCAGATAATTTAAGTCCTAATAATTCAGGCAATATTTTTTTTAGTTCATCAAGAATTTCTTTTAAAATATTTTGATTCTGATTACTTCTATCATTTTTTCTAGCAATATCTGTTTCTTCAAAAGAGAAGATATGAGCAAAATCTTTTCTACCTTCTTGTGCATTTCTGATAATACCTTCTAATCTCTCGGCATCTGGGCCTTCAGAAATATTACTGCCTAATCTCGTAGGATCTGGACTAGCTAGTATTGTACCTTTATAATCAATTACTACAGTTGAACCTGTAAGTGAACCTCTTTTTCTATCTGTTTCCATTGGTAAAACTGACTTAATGCTTAAGGCATACCGTAATTCTTTTTCTTCACCTTGAGCAACATATACGGGTATACTTAAACCTAAGCTAATTTGCTTATTTTGATTAACTTTCTGAGGATTTGAGTCAGTATCTAAGCTTAAATGTTCTGGGATTATATAGCTGGTATATATGTTGGACTTATTCCCCACTAACTGTTTTTGCTGTTGAGGCCATATATTTGCTGAGACAGAATGTATTGACTTACCATCACAAGTATTCGCTATGATTTGACCATTGTTTAAATCACTTAATTGAATACAGCTTACCTGAGTAGGAAAAATTTTGTCTAACTGTTGAACATATTTTTGATACTCTCCAGTTTTACCTGATTGGAGTATATAACTTTCGCTGGCTGTTATCAGATTCGACTCTAGAGTTTTGGCCCACTGTTGAATATCTTCAGCTTTTTTATCCGCGCTTTCTTTAAGATTCTGACGAGCAGTGTCTAGAAGAGTAGAACGTGCTTTTCTATAAGTGATATACTGCCCCAATATTAATACTGGTACAGTAAGTAATAAAATTCGTGATAATAGAATCCTGCGAAAAGAGGATTGAACTTGCTTTATCATAAGATGTTTTACTTAAGCTGCAACTTGCAGCAAGGTTGACAATTGTAAGTTTTTACTTTTCACGATCTCCCCAAAATATAATTATTATCTATTATCATTGCTAAACTTTGAGGCTGTTAGGTGTTACATATTAGATTTTGCCTAACACTTAAGAGCCGTTAGGTATGAAACCCCACGGTAAACTCTACTACATTAGTTAATATAAGCTTATATCCGATTTTAAGATCATACATGGCTTCATGCTTTATCTTCTATTGGCTACTATAAAGAGCTTTTAATCTTCAATTATTAATCAGAGTTGAGAAGTTAGGTTATAGTTTTCTACATATTTGCTCTTCTATGTTATATCCTATTTGATAGGATTGACTAGAGATGATTAAACGGTTAACCTCAAAAGTATATTATTTTCTGATTTTGATATGAATTTAGTTTGATTAGATAAGTGAATTTTAATTCTTTGTCTCAAATATTTTTCATGGAAAAAATTTATATTTAGCTTTCTCCTGCATCAAATATTCCTGTTATAGGATTTTTGAATGAGAGCTAAACTGACAAGATATTTTTTAGTTGGCAAATCAAACTTTGCATCTATCTTCTCTATCTTACCTTTTGTTTCTTTAATTTTGCTTTTTCTGTCAATTAAGTATTTTGACTACCTAAATCAAAATCCTATTATGTTACACTCTGATAGTTATTAATTTTTTTGTTTGTTAACTCTATGGTAAGCATTTCCTGCGGAATCCTGCGCATTTATGTCGCGCAGCGAAGCAAGGGAAACAGCTATTAGCAGTCAGGAATTAGCTTTTTTGTTGTTAAGGGATTAAAGACATTTAATATGAATAGTTAAGGTTTTCATATATGCTTTATTTAAACTTTACTTAAGCAATAATTTTAGTGTTTCAAGATTCCTATCTAACTTATTATTATATCTGAAGCTAATGGCTATTAAGGTAGTTCCTCCATTTCCGCACCATTCCGCAGTCAAGGAGGCTAGCTGACGGTTAAATGCTTACACTCTATGTTCACCTGAAATTAAGTTTATTTATACATAAATTAATTAATTATAGCTATTTTTTGCTCAATAGACATCTCCAGAAAAGAGAGAACAGGGAACAGGAAACAGGGGAGACTAATTGATAATTTATGGATAATAATTGATTTTATTTGTCATTTTTGGAGAAGTCTAATAGAGTTAAAAACATCCCTCAAGAATTGCAACTCCAATAGAAATTTACTGATGAATACAGGTATATGGGTATTAGGAGACCAACTTAATATTAATCAAGCTGCTCTCCAAAGTTGTCTGAAAAAAGAGAAAGTTTTTATTATTCTGATTGAATCTTTAGAGTATATTGAAATTCGACCATATCATCAACAAAAATTGGTGTTGGTTTGGTCAGCTATGCGTCATTTTGCTCTGGATTTATCTCAAGCAGGTTGGCAAGTAACATATATAAAAACTAGAGATTTTCAAACACCACTGCAAAACTGGGTTGAGGAAAATAAAATTACTGAATTACGGGTAATGAAACCCAATGATAAACCTTTTTTGGAGGTAATTAAAAGTCTGCAAATACCTTGCGAAATCAAAATAATTCCTAACAATCTTTTTATTTGGCAGGAAGCTGAATTTAAGGTATGGGCGAAAGATAGAAAACGTTTATTAATGGAAGATTTTTATCGAGAAGGACGTAAACGATTCAGTATTTTAATGAATCAAAATCGGCCTGTAGGAGAAAAATGGAATTTTGACAAAGAAAATCGCAAGCCTCCTAAAGGTACATTAAATACACCAGAACCTTTATGGTTTACACCAGATGAAATGACTAGGGAAGTTATTTCTGAAGTTAAGTCTTTAAAATCTCCTAAATATGGAAAAATAGAGCCTTTTAATTGGGGCGTAAATCGTCAACAAGCACTACAAGCATTAGACAATTTTATTGAATACCGTTTGCCTGATTTTGGTCCTTATCAAGATGCGATGGTAACTGGTGAAAAAACAATGTGGCATTCTCTAATTTCTCCCTATATTAATCTTGGTTTGTTACATCCTTTAGAAGTAATTAAAAAAGTGGAGTTTGCTTATCAAAATCAACAATTAAAATTAAATAGTGTAGAAGGTTTTATTCGGCAAATTTTAGGTTGGCGAGAATATATGCGTGGTGTTTATATTCTGATGGATGATGAATATTCTCAGTCTAATTGGTTTGATCATAAGCTCCCACTTCCAGCTTTTTTTTGGGATGCTAATAAAACTGATATGAATTGTTTACACCAAGTTTTAATTCAAGTACAAAATACAGGTTATGCTCATCATATTCAACGTTTAATGGTGTTGAGTAATTTTGCTTTAATTTCTGGTATTTCTCCTCAAGAAGTTGAAAGTTGGTTTCATGCCGTATTTATTGATGCTTATGACTGGGTAATGCAAACTAATGTGCTGGGAATGGGATTATTTGCTGATGGGGGTATTCTGGCATCAAAGCCTTATGCTGCTTCTGCAAATTACATTAATAAAATGAGTGATTATTGTCAAAGTTGCGTTTACGATCGCCGCATTCGGGTAACATCTTCTTCAGGCGATCGCCATAATTCTCGTCCTTGTCCATTTAATTATTTCTATTGGGATTTTCTGGCCAGAAATCGGGACAAACTGAAATCTCAGGGACGAATGAACATTATTGTAGCTAATCTAGATAAAATGGCCTCTGAGGAGTTGCAGAATATTCAACAAGAAGCAGAAAAATGGCACTCTCAAAATGGGGCGTTGGTGAATACTGGGATGATTGAGGCTGACATGGGGACACGGGGACACGGGGACACGGAGACAGGGTGACACGGGGACAGGGAGATACGGGGACACGGGGATAAGGTGACAGGGAGACACGGGGATAAGGTGACAGGGAGACACGGAGACACGGGGACACGGAGACACGAGGATTATCAAACAGGATTGGGTCACGCAACCCTGTCTTTGAAGACGAAATGTTTTTGGAGCGGGGCGTAAATCTAGGTTACAAAAACAACTTCTGAGTTCTAACTTCGTTAAGGTTTCTGAGCGGGCGACAAAATCATCCTGCAACCCTTGCAATCCCCAAAATTGAGAAGTAATTATTGCTCTGCTGATTAAATATCAAAGCACTGATATATATTAGTTTCAGCCTTTTTTGGTCGAAAAAAGTGCGCTTGTTTCGGTCTATAGAGCTGCAAAAAGCTAGTATTTTGGGATGATTA
>JBFRWR010000475.1:0-2722 GCA_051439685.1 Trichodesmium sp. | reverse complement strand
CAGCAGGTTTTAACCTCCCAAATGGTGCTAACTGTTCTCCCGATGCTTCCTGGATACCTATAGAAAAATGGAATAATTTAACTCCCGAACAAAGAACAAAATTTTTACCTCTCTGTCCTGATTTTTTGGTCGAATTAATGTCACCTTCCGACAGCTTATCCGACGCTAGAAAAAAAATGAAAGAGTATCTAGAAAATGGCATGAAGTTAGGTTGGTTAATTAATCGCAAAACTCAAAAAGTAGAAATTTATCGTGCGGGTAAAGATGTGGAAATATTAGATTCTCCTGAAACATTATCTGGTGAAGATGTTTTGCCTGGATTTATATTAGATATGACAAGAATTTGGTAGTTATTTTAGACTGTAGCAATCTCTCATATTATAGAAGAGATTGCTTCGGGGGGTTTTGAGAGTGTGTATTGAAAAATAATTTCTTTTCCTTCCCCCCTCGCAATGACGTTATTGGTTATTGTCAGAAGCGAGGCGGTTATGGAAACAGCGGGTAGTGGACTATAATATTAATTATAAATCAGCTTTTAATATTTATTACTAAACTATGAATAGCTATACTATTGAACTTAACTCAGTAATTGACTTAACAGACGAACAATTCTTTCAACTCTGTCAAAAAAACCATGATTTAAGATTTGAAAGAAATGCTAAAGGAGATTTAATTATTATGTCGCCAACTGGAGGAGAAACTAGCAGGAGTAACTTTGAAATTTATCTCGATTTAGGAATTTGGAATAGGCAAAGAAAATTAGGAGTTGCTTTCGACTCATCTGGTGGTTTTAAATTACCATCAGGTGCCAACCGCTCTCCAGATGCTTCCTGGATACCTATAGAAAAATGGAATAATTTAACTCCCGAACAAAGAACGAAATTTTTACCTCTTTGCCCGGATTTTTTAATCGAATTAATGTCACCTTCCGACAGCTTACCTGAAACTAGAAAAAAAATGAAAGAGTATCTAGAAAATGGTATGAAGTTAGGTTGGTTAATTAATCGCAAAACTCAACAAGTAGAAATTTATCGTGCGGGTAAAGATGTGGAAATATTAGATTCTCCTGAAACATTATCTGGTGAAGATGTTTTGCCTGGATTTATATTAGATATGACAAGAATTTGGTAGTTATATCATGTCCGGTTGAATACTTATAATTAAAGCTTGTAGTAGGGCTTTAGCCCGAACTCTAGATAGGGCTAAAGCCCTACTACAAACCATATACTTTTTGATCGCTGATTATCCGGACATGATATTACAGCAGTTTTCAAGTCAATGAACCACATCAAAAAATGATAACTCTGTAGGGACGTTGCATGCAACGTCCCTACGAGGTTGGGGAAAGATTGTTTATTACAGTTATTTAATGAAACATCCTATTACTTAACTATCCCGGAGTGACCTTCTATAGAACCCACTGGTTCAAACTTCCCACCTAGGTATTCTGCTAAGAATTCCTCAGCGATCGCGTAAAAATGCAAACGGTTTTCTGGACGAGCAAAACCATGACCCTCATCCGTATATAAAGCATATTTTACAGGTTTACCAGCATCTTCCATTGCTTTAACAATTTGCTCGCTTTCTGACTCCTTCACCCGTGGGTCATTCGCACCTTGACCTATTAATAAAGGTTTCTGAATTTTATCCACAAAAAATAGAGGCGATCGCGACTTCAAAAATTCTGGTTCTGTTTCAATATCTCCCATGCGATGGCTAAATACTTTCTTCAGAGGTTCCCAATAAGGTGGAATAGTTTCCATTAAAGTAATCAAATTACTTGGTCCGACAATATCGACACCAGCAGCAAACACTTCCGGGGTAAAAGTCAATCCTGCTAATGTTGCATAACCACCATAGGAACCACCCATGATAGCAATTTTATCCCTGTCGGCGATACTATTTTCAACTAACCAGTTAACTCCATCAATTAGATCGTCGTGCATTTTTGCACCCCATTCCCGGTTGCCAGCATTGAGAAAATCTTTACCGTAACCACTCGAACCCCGGAAATTAACTTGCAATACCACATAACCCCGGTTAGCTAACCATTGAGCTTGCGGTCTATAACCCCAAGTATCCCGTCCCCAAGGTCCGCCATGAACTAAAAGCACTGCTGAAGTTGGAGTAGTAACTCCCACAGGTTTAGTCAAGTATCCGTGAAGAGTTAAACCATCCCTAGCAGTATAGGAAACTGGTTCCATAGGAGCTAACTGTAAACCTTCTAGTTGTGGTTGATCCGTAAATAAAAACGTTGTAGTTTTGGCAGTGCGGTCGTAGGCATAATAATAAACTGGTCCGTCATCAGTGAAATAAGCGACTAACCAGTTTAGATCGTTGAGAGTGCGGTCTACGATGCGAAATTCCCCTTTGTGAGCAGCTTTCAAAAATTCAAAATCTGCAACAATACTATTGTCTAAAATTTGCCATTCTAATTTATCTTTGTAGAAACCTACTGCTTCAATGGTACGAGTAGTAGGATGAATGATAGCGCCACTAAAATCATATTGGGGGTCTTCAGCAACTACCTTTTCTTGACGAGCAGCGACGTCTAGAGCAAGTAGACGTTGAGCATTAGCATCGTGATTACCTGATATATAGAGAATTTTGCCATCATCTGAGAACATAACTGGACCTCCTTCTTCATCTGGTCCCCAGTGACGCATAGTTTCCCATGATTTTTCTGTAGTTTCCCGATAAACTAGGTCGGAACCTCCATCCT
>JBFRWR010000474.1:0-16263 GCA_051439685.1 Trichodesmium sp. | reverse complement strand
TTCGGTTAACTTAGTCAAGACTTCATTAGACCGTTCGACAAATTCTTTCATTCCCTCAGCATCAAAGCCTTTTTGTGCCATTAAGGCTAAATCGTATACATGATGACAGATTTCTTGGGCTAATTCTGCTGATGGAGACTCGCCACTACCCTGAATAATACTACCTTGACTAATATTAGCGAGATTCTGAATTAGTGGATGGGCTGTATTAACTAACAAAACGTGGTCTTCGGGAAATTCTGTTTTCTCCTGCTGTAACATAGCAGTCATATCCCGTAACCTGCGCATTGCTTCTGGTAATAATACCATTGCTGGTGGAGTTGTTTTAGCATCTTCGGATTTTAATGCTTGAGCTTTCACATTTACTTTTGGTTTATTTAGTGCTTTTTCAAATAACTCTTTAATTTGTTCGCTGCGAGTTTTATTAGTCGTTGGATCGACTATTTCTGATTGATTTTCTTTGTCAATTAATGTTTCATCTAAATCAGAATCTACCCTAGAAAATTTAACGTCTTGATATTCTCTTTCTAGGAAACTAATAAAGTGAGTATCTATGAAAGAATCAAGGAATAAAACTTCTAATCCTTGGTTTTTATGTAGTTCTACATAAGTTGCTTGAGAAGCAGGTTCGGTGCAATAATAAACCCGATTTTCGTGACGTTCTTTATTACGTTCTAAATATTCTTTGAGAGTTGTGTAATAAAAACCTTGTTCGTCAGTATTTTTAACTTCAGAATTTTCTGGAGTTACTTCTTGCCAAACATCTTCTCCATCTGCTTGTACTTCTACTGCTGGTTTGGCTTCAGTTTCTGTTGTTTCATTTTGGTTTAATTTAGCTGTAGTCCGATAAATTATGATGTCTTCTACTTGCTTTTTAAATTTATCATCATTCAATGCACCGAACTTAACAAAAGTACCTACATCTTGCCAACAACTAATATATTTATCTTGTTCATCTCGATAAATTTCTTTGAGGCGATCGCCTACTTTTTTAGCAATATAATCGGCAATTCTTCTGACAGTTCGATTACTTAATAAGGAACTTCGAGAAACGTTTAGTGGAATATCTGTACTATCAATTACTCCCCGTAAAGGCATTAAAAATTTAGGAATAATTTCCTCACAATGGTCAGTAACAAATACCTGATTACAGAACAGTTTAATATTGCCTTGAGTAACATCTACATCTGGTTTTAATTTCGGGAAATAAAGAATCCCATTAACAATAAATGGATAATCAGTATTGAGATGAACCCATAATAAAGGGTCTTCTTGGAATGGATAAAGATGACGATATAATTCTAAGTAATCATCTTGAGTTAAATTCTGAGTAGATTCGCGCCAGATTGCTTTATGTTTATTAACTTCTTCACCCTCAAATTTGATGGGTACTGGCATAAAGTCACAGTAAGTTTTAATTAACTGTTTAACGCGAGTTGGTTCGATATATTCTTGTTCTTCATCTTGGAGAGTTAAAGTAATAGTTGTACCTCGTTCAGTTCTGGTTGAATCTGATAGTTCAAATTCTGGAGAACCGTCACAACTCCAATGAATAGCTTGTGCCCCTTCTTGATAAGAAAGGCTATCAATTTCTACCTTTTTCGCAACCATAAAAGAAGAGTAGAAACCTAAACCAAAGTGACCGATAATAGCATCATTCTCGCTACCTTTATATTTTTCGATAAACTCTTCAGCACTAGAGAAAGCAACTTGATTAATATACTTTTTAATCTCATCGGCAGTCATGCCAATCCCATTATCAGTAATCGAAAGAGTTTGATTATCTTTATCTATTTTTACTTCTATTTCGGGAGTAGTAACATCTCCACTATATTCCCCAGTTCGAGCTACCATTTTCAGTTTTGCTATGGCATCCACACCATTAGAAATTAATTCTCTGAGAAATATTTCATGGTCTGTATAAAGAGATTTTTTGATAATAGGGAAAATATTCTCAGTATGGATACTAATTTTGCCTTTTTCCAGGGTTGTACTCATAGTGTTTATCTATTCTATCTATGGATTAATTTTAGGGTTGTATTGAGAGAATCATCTAGTTTTTTCCTATTTTTCAAGATACTAAACTAGAGACTTTTGATATTATGGCCAATTAATACTGACTACTACTCAATACTATTTAATAATTGTTATTTATTAAGTCTTTTTTTAATACAGGGATTGTACCAAAAACCTGATTCGGATTTCACTACCTTTAATCTTGAGTAGTAATTTTTAGGAAGTCAAAGTATGTCGGAAAAGTACAGTTTATTATCGCATGGTTCTAATTGTGATCCGAAAGGTTATCAATAGACATCTCCGGAAAATAAATAAACCCCTTAATTAGAGCATCTAAAGAAAGGAAAATTCACCATTAGTATAACCTTGAAAAGTTTTCACGCATTTTCCCGTTTGAGCATCCCAAAATTTAATTATCTGGTTATGATCTCTTGTTGCCACAGTTTTGTTATCGCCACAAAAAGCAAGAGTTCGGATGGTAGTTTGATGTTCCTTTCCTGTTGCTAAACATTCCCCACTTTCCACATCCCAGAATTTGACCGTGGGTTCAAAACAACCACTGGCTAAAATCTTACCATCATGGCTAAAAGCAAGCATCTTAATTTCCTTTTTATGAACTACCAATTTCTAATAACATTCTCCTGTTTTGACATCCCACAAGCAGATAATTTTTTCAAACCCACAACTGGCTAAATTTTCACCATCTGGGTGAAAGCAACTGACCAGATAGCATCTTCCCTATCTGTCAAAGTGCGAATCAATTTCCAGGTTTCCACATCCCAAAGTTTGATAGTTTTGTCAGCACTCCCACTAGCCAAGGTTTTACCATCAGGACTAAAAGTAACGCTCAAAACCCAAGCGTTATGATCTGCTATAGTTTGAAGACATTCACCTGTGTTAGCATTCCAAATGTTGACATCACAGGACTTACGGAAGGACATTATATAGAAGCCCTAACAGTATCTCCAGAAAATAGGTCATCAGCAGAAGTAATATAAAATCCGGTTGAATAGTAGTCGTTCGATGATAGAAATCAATCTCCTAAAACTCTGAGATTGCTTCCTTCCACTCCGTTCCAGTCGCAATGACGTGGATATAGTAATTATCCGGATTGTATATAATTGATAAAAAATGGGTAATAATTGATTTGATGATGGGATGAGCGGGAGATATCTAATAGACATCTCCAGAAAAGAGGGAGTAGGGAGTAGGGAGTAGGGAGTAGGGGGAAATAATTGACAGTTGATGCTGAATAATTGATTTGATTTTTTGTTTTTGGAGATGTCTAATACACCCCATCTCATCATCTCCCCATCTCTCCATACTCCCCTACTCCCCTACTCTCAATCTATAATTTTAAATATATCCCAAATGGGTTGTATATAGCGTATGTCAAATAGAGCGATCGCTATAAATTTTTCAGTGATATAGTTCCCGCTAGGATCTGCAAATCTTTGATAGCTTAAAATCATGTTTAAGGCTACTTACTGTTTCTAATTTGAAGAGATTTAATTTTATAATTAAATCTTGACACAATTTTCGAGCTTTATTCTTTAATTACCTGATAAATCTCATAAATAATTACCATTTTTGTGATTTTGATACCATAATATACTATTCATAAATCAGATGTGAGAATTGGGATGTTCCTTAAAAGTATGGAAGATAGGATTGATTATACTTAAACTTAAAAAATACTTTTTTTTCTTCTTCTCTATTCCCTGTTCCCTAAAACTTTCCAATCTCTCACAATTTCAATCATATTGGTATAATTTATATAGATGTAATTGATTTTGTGTACCTACTTATAAGATAATCTATGAATAATACTCGCAAAACTTCTCTCCGCAATATTTTTATTATACCCTTTGTCTTACAAATATTTACAACTGTTGGATTAGTTGGCTATCTTTCTTTTAGAAATGGAGAAAAAGCAGTCAATAAATTAGTAAAGAAATTAGAAAATGAAATTACATATCGTATTGAAGACCACATTAATAGTTATCTAGAAGACCCCGAAATTATTGTTCAAAGTAATCTTGATGCGATTCAGCTAGAACAATTAGATACCACTAATACTGATGCTTTAGCCCTGCACTTCCTGAAACAAATTCAATTATTTGAAGTTGTCACTGCTATTTATTTTGCAGGTGACTACAAAAATGGAGAATATGCTCAAGGTAGAAGAAATTTAGATGGAACTCTCAATATCAAAATATTTGAAGGTTTTCCTAATCGCGCTAATTATCTTGTTAACGGAGAGGGTGAGCGGATTAAAAAGTTACCAAGTCAAGATTTTGATCCTCAAACAAGACCTTGGTATCAAGCTGCAATTACAGCTCTCCAACCCACCTGGAGTGAAATTTATAACTTTGTCGGACCTGGAGAATTAGGTATTACATACTCCGCACCAGTATTCGACAACAGCGAACAATTTCGAGGTGTAATAGCTGTCGATCTAATTCTCAGTGATATTAGTGCTTTTCTCCGTCAATTAGAAGTTAGTTCTAATGGTCAAGTTTTTCTGTTAGAAACTTCCGGAAATTTAATTGCTAGTTCCACATCAGAAGAACCTTATATTTTGCCAAACTCAGGCGCAAAACCACAACGACTAAAAGCAACTGCTAGTCAGAACCCAGTAACTCAAGCAACTGCAAAATATCTGATGACAAAAGTAGATGATCTGTCTCAGATTAAAACAGGTAAAAAATTTACATTCTATGTCGATAACCAACCTCATTTTGTGCAAATAGATTTACTAGAATTGCAACATGGTTTGGATTGGATAATTGCAATTGTTATTCCTACCAATGAGGTAATGGGAGATATTAATGCAAATACACGCACAACAATTTTCCTTTGTATTGGAGCTTTAATTGTGGCAATTGTCATAGTAATTATTACGGTACGTTCGGTAACAGCTCCAATTTTGCAACTTAATGATGCTGCCAAAGAAATTACTCAAGGAAAATGGGAAAAACAACTTAAAATTCAACGTAGCGATGAAGTTGGAGAACTGACTAATTCTTTTAATCTGATGGCAAAGCAACTCAAAAATTATTTTGACTCCCTAGAAGCAAAAAATGAAGAGCTGAAAAAACTTGATAAACTCAAAGACGAATTTTTAGCCAATACTTCCCATGAACTCCGCACCCCCCTCAATGGGATTATCGGTATAGGCGAATTTCTCATAGACGGTTGTACAGGTAAGTTAAATACTGTCACCATTTCTAACTTAAATATGATCGTTTCTAGCGCCCGTCGTTTGTCAAATCTTGTCAACGATATTCTAGATTTTTCCAAAATTACTCACAATACACTACAATTACAAACTAGAGCTGTGGATGTGCGTGGAGTAGTGGAGGCAGTAGTTAGCTTGAATCAAATTTTGGTCAGTAAAAATAAAAATCTACAATTAGTAGATGCTATTCCTGAAAATTTACCCCCAGTTCACGCTGATGAAAACCGCTTACAACAAATTTTCTATAATTTAATTGGCAATGCTCTAAAATTTACTGAGTCTGGTAAAGTGGAAATCTTTGCCAAGGTAATTAATAACAATAATTATACAGAATCTACAGAGTCCAATCAAGATAAATCTCCAGAACTAATGATCACGATCTCTGATACTGGTATTGGTATCCCTGCTGATAAATTAGACAGCATTTTTAAATCTTTTGAACAAGGAGAAGGATCGACTGCTAGAAAATATGGGGGTACTGGTTTAGGTTTAGCAGTCACCAAACAATTAGTCGAACTCCAGGGCGGACGTATTTGGGTAGAGTCAGAAGTTGGTGTTGGTTCCCGTTTTAGTTTTACTCTACCAGTTTCTCAACAATCTGTAGCAGATACACCCAGTCTTCCTACTCCTAAAGTTAACAGTATTCGCTATCTGATTGATAAAGTTGAAACACCTGTAGAAAATGAACCGATAGAAAGTAATATAGCTGATGGTGATTTCCATCTTCTCATTGTTGATGATGAACCCATAAATATTCAAGTTTTGCGTAATCACTTACAGGCGAATAAATATCGAGTTACCCAAGCATTGGAAGGAAAAGAAGCTTTAGCAGCATTGGAGACAGAACAGAATTTTGACCTTGTTTTACTAGATGTAATGATGCCAGGAATGTCTGGTTATGAAGTTTGCGCCAAAATTAGAGAAAAATACCCTGCCCAAAGTCTACCGATCTTAATGTTAACTGCTAAAAATCAAATTGCTGACTTGGTTATGGGTTTCCAATTTGGTGCTAATGATTATCTGACTAAACCTTTTGCCAAAGATGAGTTATTAACTCGGATTAAAACTCATATTCAATTGTCAAAAATTACGAATGCCTACGGTCGTTTTGTACCCCATGAATATGTTAAATTATTATCTAAAGAAAATATTCTTGATGTTCATTTAGGCGATCGAGTTAGTAAAAAAATGGCAATTTTCTTTTCTGATATTCGCTCTTTTACGAGTATATCTGAACAGATGACTTCTCAAGAAACTTTTGCTTTTGTTAATCGTTATTTAGAACAAGTTTGTCCAGAAATTCGCGATCGCAATGGTCTGATTATTAAGTTTATGGGAGATGGCATTATGGCAGTTTTTCCTGATGGCGCTGATGAAGCAGTCCAATCTGCCATTGCTCAACTTCAGAAATTACAAGAATATAATCAAACCCTAAAAGCTACAGGTTGGATGCCTATCAAAATTGGCATTGGCATTCATTGGGGTCATATGATGGTAGGTATATTGGGAGAGCAAACTCGAATGTCAGGAGATGCAATTTCTGATAATGTTAATTTGACAGCTCGTTTGGAGGGTTTAACGAAGTTTTATGGAGTTTCTTTATTAATTTCTGAGTCAGCTTTTAACTGTTTAAAAAATCCACAAAAATATCAAATTCGGTTTTTAGATCGGGCATCTGTTAAGGGTAGAAATGAACCGATTAATGTTTATGAAATTATGGATGGTGAAGTTGATACTGTCCGAGAATTAAAGTTAAAAACTCAGGCAGATTTTGAACGAGGTTTAGAGTCTTATCGGTTGGGAAATTTAGTTGCTGCTAAAGATAATTTTCAGAAAGTATTAGCAGTTAATTCGGCGGATAAAACAGCTCAACTTTATTTAGAAAGAATCTATCAATTAACAATAACTGGTGTTCCTCAAAATTGGGATGGGATTTGGAAATTTACACAGAAGTAAAATACTTAAAGAGGGAATAGGGAGTAGGGAATAGGGAGTAGGGGGAAAGATAGAGAGAGAGTATATACATAGGATACCGAAGCATTATTTTTGATTATTGTTTATGTCTATCAAAGTCAATGACACAGATGTTGATTTTTGAGGAGTGGAATTGTCTGTGAGAATTAGGTAAGGCTCAATAAATTGGTAAAAAATACTCCCGCCTCCCTCCAATACTACATCTCCCCACACTTCTCATATCAAATCCGCTTGATTCGGTATAAAAAAATGTTTCATCTTTAGCTTCTTTATCTCCCCACACTCCCCACACTCCCCACCCTCTATTATCTAATTACACCAATGCTACCGGATTTGATATCACACTCCATTTTCATAGATTCCAAGTGGGTTTGATAATTGGTATTAGTCAATTGATTAAATTTATGAAAGCTAGGTTACAGCAGTTCCCAGAATAATGTGCTACGGTTTACGGGGTAATATTTTTTGCTTGTTTCCGATCCTAATCTTCATCTTCCCTACTCCCTAAAACCGTCAAAACTGTACCTCATAACTTTGTAAACTCCTGTATATAATAATTTTAGCTAAGTTGAAAAATCAGCTCTTAGATAAATTCATATCTATATCTATTAATTAGGAGTGTCGATCAAAATGAGAAATAAAAAATTAATAATTTGGTTGGTAACTTTATTTTTAACGGTAACGACACTGATAGTTACTTATAATTTTAACAAACAAAACCAAGAAAATATAACAATAGCGATCGCAGCTCCCCTAAGTAATGCTGGAGAAGTCACAGAAAAAGTAGGCGAATCAATAGTTAGGGGTGCGCAGCTCTATATTAACGATATCAACAAAGCTGGAGGAATTCAAGGCAAACAGGTAAAACTAGAAATTTATGATGACCAAGGGAAAGCAGATGTAGCTGAGAAAGTAGCGAGGGAGATTGTCCAGTCTCCAGCGATCGCCGTTATTGGTCACTATTATAGTAGGACGTGTCTGACAGCAGGAAAAATTTATCAAGCTGCTGGCCTTCCAGCAATCAGTGGTTCAGCAACTGCTGATGCAGTAACTGCCGACAATGACTGGTACTTCCGCACAATTTTTAACGATAGCTTTCAAGGTAAATTTATCGCGACTTACCTGAGAAAAGTTTTAGGATATTCAAAAATTGCTATTATTCGGAACTACGATGTTTATGGTATCAACTTAGGTAAAAATATTGCAACAACTTTTCAGGACTTAGGAGGAGAAATAGTCGCTCAGTGGCAACTACCAAAAAACCAGAGCAAAGCTACAGATAGGGCAATTATTGAGGAATTGCTGGAACTCAAAGATTCCGATCAATTTCCACAAGCAATTGCCTTAGCTATTAGTCGCGACCAAGTGGCAAACTTACTGCGCGAAATCAAAAATCGCAATCTGAATTTATCCCTATTGGGTGGTGACGGTATCGGTGATTTAGGTGTTGCTCAATCCTTTATTGACTTTCCTGAAGAAAAAGAAAGTCCTGGTTTCTTTACCAACGGTCTTTACACTGTAGTACCAATTATTTATGATGTGGCTAACGATCAAACTCAACAATTTAGGAAAAAATTTGAAGAGGTTTATAAAACTTCCCCTGGTTGGGCTGCTGCTTCTTACTATGATGCTACCATCGCAGTTGTTGAAGCTATTCATCGCACTCTGTTAACGGAGAAAGATTTAGCAAAATCAGCTTTTACTGGTAAAGATATTAAAAACGATCGTTCTAGGGTTAGAGAAGGTTTGCTGCGGATCGACAGCCCCGATACTGCTATTGAGACAGGAGCCAGAATCTTTTACTTTGATAGGAATAATATTGTTACCGTTCCTCCTACTATTGGCACTTTTGACCGTCGTCAGATTGTATCAGCTTTTACCCAACTACAAATAATTCCTAATATCAAGACAATTTTAAATTCAGAGGCAAAAATTGCTAGTGGAAATATTTTACAAGTGGGTGAGCAATACTGGAACAAAACGGACATTGTTTATGTAGGTCTTGATATCAATGAAGTTAACTATCTAGATGAGAAAACTTCAACCTATGTTGTCGATTTTTATTTGTGGTTTAGATATCAAGGTAATATGAATCCAGATCAAATTGAGTTTAGCAACTATGGGATTGAGCGTTTAGACTCTGGAGAAAAGTTAACTCTCGAAGAACCGATACAAAGCGGGGAAGAAAATGGTGTTAAGTATAAAATATATAGGGTTAAAGCTGATTTTCAGGAAAAGTTTAATTTTCAAAATTATCCATTTGATAAACAGCGTTTAACTGTCAGGTTTCGACATACAGAGCTAACAAGAGATCGATTGATTTATGCTATTGACTTAATTGGTATGCAAAATATTACTGGAAAGAAATTATTTAACCAGTGGAAAAAAAAAGTTTTTAAAGAAATTACCTCTTGGACACCTACAAAAATCACTTTTTTCCAGAATACTTTAGTCAATAATTCGACATTAGGCTATCGGAAATTGATCGACACTAAGTCTAATTTAGAATACTCCCAGTTTAATGCTGTGATTGAGATTAAAAGGAAATTACTTAGTTTCAGTATCAAAAATTTGCTGCCTCTTTGGTTTTTTGTGGGTGTGGCATATTTGTTTTTGTTTTTGCCTTTCGATCTACTCTCAGCCGAGTTGTTTAGTGGGCTATTACTAGCGGTTGTATTTTACCATTTGAGTTTACTACAAGCTCTACCTGAAGGAATTGGTTATGTTGTTGCTCTTGATTATGCTTTTTATTTAGTTTACTTTTTATGTGGGTTAGAACTAATGCTAGTAACAGTAGCCTCTAACAAAAGATTTGAAAATAATCAACCACAGCGTAAAAGATTAATTTTATCCGCCAGACTCTTGTTTCCCGTGATTATGTTGGTTGGCTCTATCTGGCTTTGTTTGGTGTATTTATAGAAACCATTTGGGAAATATTAGCCATCTTTAAAAAAGAGGGAGTAGGAAGTAGGGAGTAGGGGGGAAAGAATTGATTTCAATAATTATTTATGTACTTATAGAACCCCTGAGTGGCTCTATAAAATTAGCTGGAGAGATCGGGGGACGGGGATATGAGGATATGGGGATATGGGGAGATTGGGGCTATTTTTATACTTTTTTCCCTATTCTATTTCACCGAAATTCTGATTCCGCGCCTCCGCGCCTCCGCGCCTCCTGTCTCCTGTCTCCTGTCTCCTGTCTCCTAATCCTCACTTTTGCAAAGATACTGTTAGGGGTTCTATAAACATCTTTCTTAACATAAAATTTGACAAAACAGACAAGTTATGTGTAAGTCTGGGAGAGGCTTTTTCTGGAGAAAAGTGTATTGAAAAATACATTTTTTTAAGAACTGCACACAAGATTCTTACTTCCCCCTCTTCCCCCTCTTCCCCCTCTCCCCACCCTCCGACAATGGTTTCAGGAGTTCCTGATCAGGGATAGCTGAAAAAGGGGGGCCGGGGGGATATAAAACTGTATCTCACCAATTTGAGAAACGCTATATAGGTTATGTTAAGTCTTTTTAATTGGTTATTTTATATGACGGCAAGTGGAACAAAATGGAGTCTTTGCAGATCATTAGTGTAGGGGAAAAAATTTTTCTTTGCTATTAGTTTACGTCATTGATTTTCTATTGGCAACGACAAATATAAAACTAGAATGATGATTCTAACAAGGTTAGGAATTATCAAAAATCTTGATACTACTAAAGATGTCGGGATATTGATTAGTGTAAATCTTTAATTTCCAGAAAGTAAGGAGCAAAAATTATTACTTATTTAGCACTACCAAAATATTCCCAATATTCAGTTTATTCAAACATTTAGAATCAGGATAGTATGTAGAATTGAGCAAATCAATTATTTGTTTCAAAGCTAGAGCAAAACTAGAAAAAAGGCTTGATTATAATAAATGTTCCAAATATGATATAAGAGAAAAATTAAAATATTAAGGTAAAACATTTTAGAGAATGTTTATAAACAAAAATTTAAGCCTTTGTAGGGAGGGTTAGGTGGGCATAGAACTATAATTTTTCGTGATTTAAGTTCCGCGGTCAGCCACCAACTATCAAGATTCTTCCCTTAAAAGTCATTGAGTTTATAAATGCTTTTTTCCCAAATAATTCATATAAATAAACAAAAAATATAGTGAGATTTTCTCATAGCAACTAAAAAAATTATATATTATTTTAAGAGGTAGAAAAATGAATCCAATCACACCTATCAATGCTGAAGTAATTATAGAGATAATAAATGGCTTCCCTATACGAGGTTACCGTAATGATTTAGGTGAATTTGTACCATTACAATCAATACCAGAACCAGAACCAACACCAGAACCAACACCAGAACCAACCCCGGAAGCAACCCCGGAACCAACCCCGGAACCAACCCCAGAACCAACACCAGCACCAACCCCAGAACCAACACCAGCACCAACCCCAGAACCAACACCAGCACCAACCCCAGAACCAACCCCAGAACCAACACCAGCACCAACAACACCAGATGGTAGGGAAATAATCGATCTAGGTAATGGAAGGTTCGGTGTATTTGACGAGAATGGCGACATTGTACTAATAGACATAGTAGAGCCAACAGAACCACCAGCGAACACCGCTCCACCGCCAGCGAACACCGCTCCACCACCAGCGAACACCGCTCCACCGCCAGTCCCTGTACCAACAGCACCAGGAGGAGGAATTTTATTTCAAGGAGAGGCCGTTGGTACAGACGGAGATGATCAGGCATTTGGCAGTGCCTTTAGTGACACATTTTCTGCACTTAATGGAAATGATACAGTATTTGGCCAAGAGGAAAGTGACTCTTTACTTGGCCAAGAAGGTAATGACCAAATTAACGGCAACCGGGGTAATGATACTATTAGTGGTGGTCCAGGAGATGACAGTCTACGAGGTGGCAGAGATGCGGACTCGGTTCTAGGTGATGCCGGAAATGATACAGTATTAGGCGATCGCGACTCAGATACAATCCGAGGGGGAGAAGGTAGAGACATTATTTATGGTGGTAAAGAAAGTGATGATGTAGCAGGAGGGGAAGACAACGACTTTGTTTCAGGAGATATTGGTGATGATACTGTATTCGGCGATGCTGGGAATGACACACTTTTGGGTGGGAATGGCATCGATCTGATCTCTGGTGGTGTAGGTTTAGACCTCATTAGTGGTGGTCAAGATGCTGATAGTATTTCAGGAGATGAAGATAATGATTCTCTATCAGGAAACCAAGGTAATGATACTCTTGATGGGGGTACGGGTGATGACTCTTTATCTGGAGGTAAAGATGATGACTTGTTATTAGGAGGTGAAGGTAGGGATACTCTCAACGGTGAACGAGGAAACGATACCTTTGATGGTGGGGAAGGAAATGATTTCCTCTCAGGGGGTAGAGGAAATGATTCTATTGATGGAGGTCAGGGTGACGATCTATTGATTGGCGGTCGCGGTAACGATACTCTGACTGGAGGTGAGGGAGCAGATAGTTTTGTAATTGTAGATTTTGATGACTCTGATAATTTATATACTGTTACTGACTTTAATACTGCTGAAGACCTAATTAGTTTGGAGGGAGGTCTAACCTTTGAAGACTTAGAAATATCTGATGAGGGTGGTAATACTGTTATTCAGAATGCAAATGGTGATACTTTAGCTATTTTAGTTGGAGTTGATAGTACCACTCTTAATGCTGGTAATTTCTTCCCCACTCCAGAAGACCCAGACCCTGCGCCGGAACCAGACCCAGACCCAGACCCTGCGCCGGAACCAGACCCAGACCCAGACCCTGCGCCGGAACCAGACCCAGACCCTGCGCCGGAACCAGACCCAGACCCAGACCCTGCGCCGGAACCAGACCCAGACCCGGACCCAGACCCTGCACCGGAACCAGAACCAACACCTCCCGATCCAGGTCAACAGACACCGCCATCTCTGAATCAACCTCCCACAGAGATTCAGTTAGATAACAATAGTGTGGCAGAAAATAGCGAAGCAGGTACAGTTATTGGTACATTTACCACAGTAGATCCAGATGTGGATGATACCCATGAATACAGATTAATTGATAATGCTGATGGACGGTTTGCTCTTGAGGGAGAACAGAGTGACCAGCTAGTTGTGGCAGAAGGAGCAAATCTTGATTTTGAGGAACAAGACAGCTTTGACATCCAAGTCAGAACTTTTGACAACGCTGGAGAAAGTTTCACCGAGTCGTTTACGATCAGCTTGATCAATGTTAATGATCCGCCAGAAATTACAATTCCTGAAGGCCAACAACTGGTTAACGAAGGGGAACAACTAGAAATTAGTGGTATTGAAGTTACTGACCCTGATGCGGGAGAGGAAGAACTAGAAGTTACCCTAGAAACTACTAATTCAGAAACTATTGATAGTAACCTCACCCTTAACTCTACTTCTGGTCTCACCTTTAAAACTGGTGATGGTCAAGCAGATGCTGAAATAGTATTTACAGGAACTTTAGAAAATATTAACCAATCTCTTAATACTCTCACTTATACTGGCAACAATTCAGGTAGTGATTCTATCAGTATCTCTGTAAATGACCAAGGTAATACAGGAGAGGGGGATGCTCAAACTGATACTGCTTTAATTGATATTAGCATCAATGATTTTCCTGTGGTGGAAACCAATGCAGAGTTGGTAGTAAATACAGAAGAGACAGGAATAATAGATAATACTCTCCTAGAAACAACTGATAATAGTAAAACTACTTTAATCTATACAGTTACAGAATTGCCTAGTCGTGGTAAATTGTTACTTGATGGAGGGAGTTTCACCAGTTTTACCCAGGACGATATAGATAACGGTTTGCTAAGTTACGAACATACTAAAAACAATACTAAAAATGATTCCTTTAGTTTCAGCGTGTCCGATCAAGTAGGAGCAGAAACTACGGATACATTCAATATTCGAGTCAACGTACCACCAAACCTTACTACCAGTAAACTAACTGTTGCTGAAAGCACCGAGGGGGAAATTACTAACGAAAATCTACTAGCAGAAGACCCCGATACTGATGCAGGTGCAGCAACTCTAGTGTATGAGATTACTGAACTGCCAACCATTGGGGAAATTAAACTAGACAATGCTACCCTAGAAGTAGCAGATACTTTCACTCAAAAAGAGATCAACCAAGGAAATCTCACTTACCAAGGAGAAGAAGTTGGTACAGATACATTTAGTTATGTTGTTACAGACCAAGACGGGGGTACTACCAGTGGGTTATTAAATATTGAGATTGAACCTGGAAACACTGCTCCACAAGCAAATGACGATCAATTTGCAACCAACGAAGATACAGCTATAACCATTAATAAGTCTAAGTTATTGGCAAATGACACAGACCCTGATGGCGATGACATTACAATTGCTGAATTTGCTGATAATATCCAAAATGGTACTTTGGAAGAAACCAAAAACAGTTTCGTTTACACCCCTAATGAAAATTTAAGTGGTTCAGAAAGTTTCACTTATACTATCGCCGATAGCAAAGGGTTAACAGATACGGCAACAGTTACCATTAATGTTACTCCCGTCGCTGATACCCCTAACTTAGAAATATCCACATCTTCTGTTTCCGGGAACCAAGATGAAGAAATATCTCTAGATATTAGTGCTAGTTTAGTAGATACTGACGGTTCCGAAACTCTATCTATTACTATTTCAGGAGTACCAGATGGAGCAACCCTTTCCGCAGGAACCGATCAAGGTGATGGTACTTGGGTATTAACTGCAGAAGAATTAGAAAATTTAACCCTAACTCCTTCTCCAGAGGAACAAACAGAAGTATTAAACTTTGAATTAACAGTTACAGCAACATCAACAGAAACAGCTAATAGTGATACCGCTTCAGACTCAGGCGTTATCGCTGTAGAGGTGACTCCTCTAAATAGCTCTCCTATTGCTGAGGATGATGAATTTGAAACCAACGAAGATACAGCTATCACTATTGAGAAGTCTGAGTTGTTGGCAAATGATACAGATGCAGATGGAGACGAAATTACAATTACTGAATTTGCTGCTGATAATATCCAAAATGGTACTTTGGAAGAAACAGCAGACAGTTTCATTTACACCCCTAATGAAAATTTCAGTGGTTCAGAAAGTTTCACTTATACTGTTACCGATACAGCAGAGTTAACAGATACAGCAAATGTAACTATTAATGTTACTCCTGTTGCGGATACTCCTAACTTAGAAATATCTACACCCGCTGTATCAGGTACAGACCAAGAGGATATACCTCTCGGTATAACTTCTAGCTTAGTTGATACAAGCGGTTCCGAAACTCTATCTATTACTATTTCAGGAGTGCCAGATGGAGCAACTCTTTCAGCAGGAACAGATCAAGGTGATGGTAGTTGGGTGTTGACTTCAGAGGAATTAGCCAACTTAAGCATCTCGCCTCCTAGAGACCGAGAGACAGGAACAACATTCGATTTTGACTTAACAGTTACAGCAACAACAACCGAAATAGCAAATAATGATACTGCCACTCAAACAGGTATTATATCTGTGGAAGTAGAAGCATTAAACGATGCACCAGTAGTAACAGACTCAGGAGATATCGCCCTAACTACTATCAATGAAAATGAGATTAATAATGCTGGTACTCCCATTGCCGATATTATCGCTGGTGCAGTCACCGATGCTGATGGAGGAGGTAGTAGCGGAGTAGCTATTACTCAGATTGATAATAGCAATGGTCTCTGGCAATATTCCGTTGATGATGGCGCAAACTGGGTAGACGTTAGTAATAGTAGTACCACTTTATTAACAGCTACAGAAGGCGATACTGCTGCCGCAACGCTTCGCGAACGCCTACGTTTCGTTCCTAACACAGACTTCCTTGGTAATGCTACTATCGAATTTCGTGGTTGGGATACTACCGATGGTAGCAGTAAGACAACCCAACTAACGGAAATATCAAGCACAGGTGGAACAAATGCTTTTAGTGAAAGCGTTGGCACTGCTAATATCTTAGTAAATGACATTCCCG
>JBFRWR010000473.1:0-5117 GCA_051439685.1 Trichodesmium sp. | reverse complement strand
GGCCAGTGTTTGGATGATGCTAAAAGGCTGAAAATTCAGATGAGTTATAATAATCGTCCTGCTAGTAGGGGGTTTTGTACTCTTTGGGTTAAGCCTCCTCATCAGCGTGGGTTGGATAATAATTAATAGAGTTGTTGGTACATAAAAATTGAAAATGCTCAAAAGCTTACTATATGAGGTTTTCACTTTTTCAATTTTCTTGATGCTGTCTTAAGACTACTCTGTTAATTCAAGCTCAAGAGCTAATTTCCAGAGCCGTTTTGCTCTTTTGTGTCACAAGAGATGCTAAAAGAGCAAAAAGTGAAGAGTTAAAAGCTTTATATCACAAGTTTTTCGACGGTTATATTAATTCCGAGCGCGTACAATTTTCCCGTTTTTAGCACTTTTTGGCCAGATTACAGAGCTTAATCTCAATTAAATAAACAATTTGCTCAATTCATTTCAACTTTTTTAATTATGAGATAAAAATTCTTATCCTGCTGTGGGAAATATGCTGATTTATCTAAATTTAATCTAACAATAAACTGAACTTTATTACTCTATAATCTATAGCAATCCGCGCATAGGTCGTGATAAACTAAAAAGTAGAAAAAAAACTTGAAACTCCCCTGAAAGCTTCCTAATCCAATCGGAGCCAATTAAATTATACTTAGAGAAACGCCATAACAAATATGCTCCCATAGAATACAAGCTCGCTTGAGCGGGGGTAATTTTTTTTTACTTATACCAAATTCAAAAAAGGTCGTTACAGTATTAATCTCTAAATTCCTACCAACATATAAAACCACTGTAGCAATATTTTATTAAAATGGTATTAGAGCGTCGTTGACGCCACAATTGCCAACAATTAATTAAGTTAATTTTAAATTAAGAGCGAGGTAAAATGGATTCTGATACTATTTTGGCATTACTATTTTTGATAGTGTTTATACTGGTCTTTGCAAAAGACATTTACGAAGATCATATCGAGCCCCTATATCACAGATTATTTCGACGATTGCCAAAAGAATTCGATAGTTCTGTACGCTATATATCGCATACGGATATATGTATAGAGCTTTCGGATAAAGATTATATATTTACTAAATCTATGGGGGGGCGAGTTTTTCTCCAAATACCGTCTAAAACTTCTAATGTTAATTACGTCTTAATTGAGTTCAAAAAGTTTCATGTAGATACCTTGAAAGATTTGATTCGTGAGATAAGTCGGTAGTGGTCTATTTCATCAATTTTGGAGAACTATTTGCATTTTTATCATTTAAAGAATGAAATAGCTCCCCTCTCTCTATACTATACTTTATGCAAGTATTTAGCCAGAGTGGATCTGTATCACTAAGGATTAGATTTCTGGGTTATGCGATGCGATCACTCTCTATCCTCAGTGTTAATGTTCCTGATAATGCCTGAATAATTATTCATCTTTTGCGCCTGTATTATAATAGAGTTGTTGGGAATTAAGCTAAAGAAATGGCTAAAACCCTTATTGGTCAAAGTTTATAGCGTTTTTCTGCACTAAAATTATGAAAACCTTATAGAATAAGCTTTTGAGCATTGTTCAATTTTTATTTCCCAACAACTCTAATATTGTCATCTGAATTTTATCAGGAGTATTCAATATGACTCAAACAACACCTAGAAAAGTACCCAGGGGTACGCAATTATTGGGCGATCGCCCCCCTCTTTCCCCAGAAGAAAGAGCCAAACGCAAAGCAGAAGACGAAGCTTTTGCCCGTCGATGTCGGGAAATTTTTTGGCGAGTTTATCCAGACTTGGTGAAAGAACATTACGACTGGTTTATTTATATCGAACCGGATAGTGGAGATTATTTTCTGGATCGAGTTCGGGATGTTGCCCGTCAAAAAGCTAAACAAAAATACCCTACTGCTTTGTTGATGGCAATGTGCGTCAATGAAACAGGAGCAGTCGGGAAAATATGATTCAAGGATACTTTGGTAGTAAAGGAGAGTTATTTTTTCAAATTGAGCTAATAGCTGCCGACGGTTCGAGAATAATAGTTGATGCCTTGTTAGATACTGGTTTTACTGACTGGTTGGCATTAGATACTCAAGATGTAGAAAGTTTGGGATGGCATTTTCAAGAACAAGAAGAAAGGCGGACGGCATTAGGAGTGGCAACTTTTAATTTGTACCAAGGTTCAGTTTGTTTTGACGGTCAAGAAATGAAAGTTCCTGTTGTTGTTGGTGATGGAATACCAGAGATTTTAATCGGTTTGCCTTGGTTGGAAGAGAGGTGCTTAGTAGTGGATAGAAAAGCTGGTATCCTCACCTTAGAATAGGAGCAAAAAAGGGTGACTCTCCGGTAGTTATTAATTATTAATTATTAATTATTGGCTAGGTTTAGGAGCTTTCATAAAATCAGGAAATTCCAGGGTAGGTTCTCCTAGTAATTCCATAAACCCCCATTGTTCTCTATCTGGTAAAAATCTAGCTTTTATTTCTACAAAATATCTATCGCCCTGTTGATCTTTATCCAATCTAGGATTAAATCTAAAAGGTTGAACTGGAGAATCTTTCCACAATATGGGTATATGATTAGCTCTCAAGATATTTTTAGTCCTCTGCTCAAATTTTCTCACTATTTTTTTTAAGGTATTTGTTTTGTTACGATGAACAGAAATTACAGTTCCACGATAAACTCCTATTTGTTGATAAATACCACAGAGTTTAAATTCATTTACTTGGAATCCTAATGGTAATTCTTGTATTCCTGCAACTAAAGTAAAACTTATTTTTGGTGGCAAGGTTCCTCCTTTTGGTTGTGGATAGTGTACCAAGTTCGGATAAACTAAAAGTTGTTGTGTTTCATCGGGATTATAAGTGGCTTTAACAAAATCTAGAACTCTCCTTCTGTGGATAATTAATTTATAGGTTTTCTCTCCAGTTACAATATTATAATATTTGTCATTGTCTTCAAATCTTTTGATAATTTTTCCCTCAATAATTCCTAAGCCTTGAAAGATTTTAGTAGAGGTTTGAGTTGAGGATTTATCCTCTGCTATTGGTTCTGATTCTACTGGAGTTTTTGGTTCTTGTTCTGGTTGAATTACTGGAGTATTTTGGCTTGGTAATAATTGTTCATTAGAAATTGTCGGGCTAGATAATGGTTCTAATTTTTGTGTGGTTTCAGCAGTAGGTTTTTGTTCTAATTGTTGTGTAGTTTTAGTAGCAGATAATGAGTCTAATTTTTGTCTGGTTTTAGTAGTAGATTTATGCTCTAGTTTTTGTGTAGTTTCAGGTAATGGTTGAGACTTTGGTTGGGCAGCAAGTAAACTTTCAGTAGTAGATTTTTGTTCTGGCTCTATTGGCTTAACAATTTTCTTGATTTCTAGTTTTTGTGAAGTTTTTTGTGCCAACTTCTGTTTCTTTTTAGCCTCTTCTAGTTGCTCTTGTAAATTCTTTAAAATTTCTGAGAAAGTTTTTTTCTGGGCAGGATTTTGAGCTTGTTTAATTAACCCCTGAATTTTGATAATATTTTGTTGGATTTCTTTGATACTTGCTGCCATACTTATCCAATTATTATTAATCTATCTACTTAATTTATTGATTATATATATTATAACAAATTGCCAAATTTCAGGTTATTAAAACTTGAAAAATGTTGGATTTTTTCAGCCTTTACTATCACATTTTTTCCATTGATTATTAATTATTAATTATTGAACTAAAATTCCAACTTCTGCACACCTCGAAACGAAGCAGTAGTCACACCAGCCAACTTCTGGACAATCACAATAAACATATATCCAGCAAGTCAGAACAGATCATTCCAGCATTGGGACACACCCATAGCGAATCTGTCCGAGGCCACTTCATAATTATTAATTTTTAATTATTAATTAATGAAAGCCATCTGCCTCAATTAATCAAACAAAAGTCTCTTCACCGACCTACTCACTTCAACTATTTTTTTAAGCTCTCTAGTTGCTCAAAAAACGTTTTTTCGTGTATCCTGGACTGTTAAGTATGATAATGCGCCTTTCCGTACTTAAATATTATGTCTGATATTGTTGTTCAATCTTCTCTGCCTTTGGCCTCTCACTCTGACTTGTTGGAGGAATTATTGGCTGATAAGCGTAGTCCTAATACTCGTCATGCTTATGCGAAGGATTTGAAAAGCTTTTTTCAATTTATAGCGGGTTCTGACCCGACTCCGGAGTTGGTGGAGCAGTTTCTTTCTTTGGATAGAATGGAGGCGATCGCTTGGGTGATGAAGTATCGGCAACATCTTTATGGTCGTGGGTTGAAGAGTGCTACGGTTAATCGTCGGATATCTGCTATTAAGTCTTTGGTTAATTATGCTCGGAAAGTGGGGCAATGTAATTTTACTTTGGCTGATCTGAAGAGTGATAAGGTTCGGCCTTATCGGGATACGACTGGCATTCCTGCTGCTGAGTATAAGAAGATTTTGGCTGTGCCGGATCGTTCTTGTTTTGGGGGGAAAAGAGATTATGCTATTCTGAGGTTATTATGGGATAATGCTTTGCGGCGTTCGGAAGTGTCGAAGTTGGATATATCAGATGTTGATTTGAGTGGGCGTGCGTTGTGGGTGTTGAGTAAGGGGTGGGGGGATGAAAAGCAGCGGGTGAGTTTGACTCTTAAAAGTGTGGAGGCGTTGCAGGATTGGTTGATGGCAAGGAAGGAGTGGGATATTAATCAACCTTTGTTTATTCGACTTGACCATTCTACTTGGGGAAAAAGGTTGGGAGACCATGCTATTTATATGATGGTACGACGGTTGGCAACTAAAGCGGGTATTGAGAAGTTGATGAGTCCCCATCGGGTGAGGCATAGTAGTATTACGACGGCTTTGGATAAGACTAATGGGGATGTGAGAAGGGTGCAGAAGTTATCTCGTCATTCTAATTTGAATACTTTGCTTATTTATGATGATAATCGTCAGGATTTACAGAAGGAAATTTCTGATATTTTGTCTATGGAAGTTTGAGTTAATAATTAATAATTAATGTATTATTTAAAGTCTGAGTTTGCCGGAACGGCAAAGTTATGCCTGAAAATTCTAACGGCAAACTAATGCCTGAAAAATTTTTGATAAAAAATCTGAAATTATCAATGTGATGAAATAGTTTTCTAGAGTTT
>JBFRWR010000472.1:0-6910 GCA_051439685.1 Trichodesmium sp. | reverse complement strand
TGTAGGAATAGATGTAATAGGTGGTTATCTGACTGAGGTGAATGTTACTAGCCCAACTGGAATTAGAGAAATTGATTTGCTTGATAATGTTAATCTTGGTCAACAAGTAATAGAATGGGTAATTAATCAAGTTAAATCTCAAAAATAATCATTGTTCATTAATGGATAATGGATAATTACCTCTGCTTCAAACCATCAGATTGAATATAAAAAAAATCTCAATTGCACTTTTTTTATTGTGAAATATAAGGTTTTATCCCTTTGTTTTTCGGTAATTTCTCTGTTTTATAGCAATCCTCTAACATATTTGTGGCAAAAATCTTGCTGAGTTTTAGGGAACAGGTAGGAGTTTCAACTTTTTTATCTACTTTTTGATTTGTCGCAACCTATGCGCGGATTGCTATAATTGATTTTATTTTCTATTCTGTTAGAAGTATTTAATGTTAATCGTCGAAATTAAAAAGTGAAACATTAATATTATGCTCAGGATAATTATGGAACCTTTTTAGGGGTTTATTCTCCAAGCTCTTTACTCCAGGATTAAAACCTTTATTTAATCCATATAAGTCTCAATATTGCTCAAAAATCAAATAAATAACTAATGAATAATTCAACTATTGGCGTAGCAGTTATCGGTACAGGATTTGGTCAAAAAGTACATATCCCAGGCTTACAAGCGCATCACAAAACTGAAGTATTAGCCGTCTATAATCCAGATTTAGAAAAAGCTAAATCAATTGCATCTAACCATAATATTCCTCATGCTTGTGACACCATAGAAGAAATTATTTCTCTTCCCGAAATTACTGCCGTCACAATTTCTACTCCTCCATTTCTACACTATGAAATGGCAAAGCAAGTATTATCCGCAGGTAAACATTTATTGTTAGAAAAACCTACAACTTTAAAAGTAGAAGAAGCCTTGGAATTATATCATCTTGCTGCTACTAATAACTGTGTAGCAACTATGGATTTTGAATTTCGTTATATTCCTGCTTGGCAACTATTTGCAGAAATTTTAGCAGATGGATATGTAGGGGATAAACGTCTAATTAAAATTGATTGGTTAGCATCAAGTCGTGCTAACCCAAGTCGTCCTTGGAATTGGTATTCTCAAAAAGATAAAGGAGGTGGTGCATTAGGAGCGATCGCTTCTCATACGTTTGATTACGTTGACTGGTTATTTAGTCCTGCTAAAAAACTTTGGGGACAACTTAATACATCAATTAAAACTCGTCCTGACCCTACTATGGGAGACCAATTAAAACCAGTAGATGCTGATGATACTTGTAATATTATGTTAGAGTTAGCAGACGGTACTCCCTGTCAAATTTGTATTAGTTCTGTCACTTATCAAGGGCGGGGACATTGGGTAGAAGTTTATGGTAGTCAAGGTACTTTAATTGTTGGTAGTAATAATCAAAAAGATTATGTGCATGGATTTAAAGTTTGGGGTTCTCAAAATGGGGAACCTTTAGCAGAAATTAATATTCCTCAAAGGTTAGATTTTCCCAAAGTTTATGCTGATGGGAGGATTGCACCTTTTATCCGAGTAGTTGATAATTGGGTAGAGGCAATAGAAACAGGAAAATCTTTAGTTCCATCTTTGAGAGAGGGGGTTTATTCTCAGTTATTAATTGATTTAACCCATGAATCTAATTTGACTGGTACTTGGATAAATGTACCAAACTTAGATAATGTTCTGAAAAAAATCTAGTAGTTTTTGACATAATTATTAGATGAGAAAAATAGCATAATTCAGTCTTGCCAAAAGTAGGAAATAAGATTAGCTATTTCTAATAGCTGGTGTATTTGATATGAGTCAGGTACAACAGTGGCAGTTCAGCAATTAAAATTTTCATGTCGTCAACAACCTTTTGCGCAGCATTCCGTAGAAATAGAATTAATAATTACCTCTTCTTTTAAGAAGAGGATTAACTAAAAATATTTTTTTTGATTTTATCCCCTTAAAATTGGAGGTTTCAAGGCGTGAATTGTTGAATGAATAATTATTAACTATTGACTATTAATTATTAATTATTCAGTAAGCTCTACCAGTACAAAAGTTTGATTATTAATGTTTATACTTAAAATATCTGGAATCTACTATATAATTTTCCACCGAGACTCAGTTAAAAATTTTGATTTGCTGATATAGGGTTTCTAGAGCTTCGTGAGATACATTCATCTTTATCTATTTTTATTTATTCCCTCTTCCCTATTCCCTAAAAGCGGTAATATTTTTATATACAAAGAACATATAGCAATCCGCCCATAGGTTGTGATAAATTAAAAAGTAAATAACAAAGTTGAAACTCCCACCTCTTCCCTCTTCCCTCTTCCCTCTTCCCTAAAAAGCACTAAGATTTTTGCCAAGAATAAAATAGGATTGCTATAACTTTTATGGCAACTTTTATATAACCAATGTTTGTTTTCTATTCATAACTTATTTTAACTGATTGATATTTTTTTTATGGCTAATTTATCAGGTTATTTTATATAGCAAATTCCATGTAAATGTGGCAAAGTAATTCAAAATCTAAATAATGAAAGCTTATTTAATACTCATACTCAGAATGGTAAAAGTATGTTTTTTCTTTCCTGCTCCCCGCTCCCTGCTCCCCGCTCCCTGCTCTCTGCTAGACTTCATCAACCTGGAAGAGGCTGTAATTTTTATTAGCACTAAGTAGGTCGGCGCGAATAAACGTCACTATGTAACGAAACGTTAAAGTAGTTGAAACCCTTGAGATTGCTTCCTTCCGCACGCCGCGACCGTCGCAATGACGTACTTGTTAATTTTTTCACCTACCTACTTATTATTCGGTAATTATAATGAAAAATCTTAGACGAAAATATCAAAAAAAAATTATTAGAAGAATTGGTCCTGTAGATTTTATTATCTCAGGAATTACTCACTTTGAATGGAGTGATTTTTACCATTGGTTAATGACAATTTCTTTGCTGAAATTATGGGTGATTATTATCAGTTTTTATTTTCTCATTAACAGTATATTTGCATTTTTATATTTATGTATTCCAGATGGAATTGCTAATGCTAAATCTGGTTCTTTCATTGATGCTTTTTCTTTTAGCATACAAACTATGGCTACTATTGGTTATGGTGCTATGTACCCCACAAATATCTATACTCATATATTAGTAGCCATAGAAGTTTTTATTGGTTTAATTGGCATGGCAATGATTACAGGCTTAATGTTTGCCAGATTTTCTTTACCAACAGCAAGAGTTATTTTTAGTAATGTAGCAGTTATTTCTCCTTACAATGGTGTGCCTACTCTAATGTTTCGTATTGCTAATAAACGTCAAAATTGGATAGTAGAAGCTCAAGTCAGAGTAACTATTTTAATGAGTGAAGAAGTTACTCCAGAAGGACATTCTTTGCGACGACTTTGTGATTTAAAATTGGTTCGTTCTGAGACACCAATGCTTCCTCTAACTTGGTTAGTAATGCATCAAATTGACGAAGATAGTCCTCTATATGGTTTGTCTGAAAATGATTTTCATAACTTAAAGCATCAGGAAATTAGATTTTTTGTCACCCTTACAGGGATAGATGAAACTGTTTCTCAAACTATTCATGCTAGTCATATTTATACGTTAGATAATATAAGTTGGCATCAACGTTTTGTCGATATGATGTCTACAGGAATTGATGGTAAACGTTATTTTGATTACTCACATTTCCATGATCTTGTACCTTTAAACAAAAGTAATAATCAGGACATAATTAAGAAAGTAGGATAATAAAATTGTAATTAATAAAGGTAGGGAGTAGGACACACCGGACAGGGGGACGCGGAGACGCGGAGACGCGGAGATGGGGGAAACAGGCAAAGGTTTCGGCAAAATTGAGGGGCAATTTTTATACATGGGGTTTGCTGAAAAAAGCAGAGTGTGGGGAGTATCGGGAGAATGGGAACACAGAGAAAATTCGAGGAATAATTGTTCGGAGATTTTTCTGTCTCGCGTTACCCCAAAATACTCACTTTTTCAGCAATTTCAACTGAAAAGCTGGTACTTTTTCCAGACTTAAAAAGGGCAATACCTTTAGCTGTAAATGCTTTGAGATTTAATCAGCAGAGCAATAATTAACCCCAATGTAGGGACGTTGCATGCAACGTCCCTACCAGGTTGAGGAAAGATTTTTTATTACAGTTATTTAATGAGACATGATATTACGGAGGAACTGCGGGCTTCAGCTATTGCTCTTGATGCGGAATAAAAGCTTTATTTCAAGCCTTTTCTTCAGGGATATTATTCAGCCATAATTTAACTTACTACAAAAGTCTAAAAGTTAGCTCTATATTGATTTTAAAGGGGAGGTATTATTCCTGTTTGCGTAGCATTCCGCAGGAAGAGCTGAGAGCTGAAAGCTAATAGCTAAATGCTTACGTCTAATCAATACTATAGCGTTTCCCAACTTAATCAGGTACAGTTGTTTATCTTATTTTCTACTCCCCATTTTCTCTACTCCCTAAAACACAGTAATTTTGTACCTCAAACCTTGTAGAAATTGCTATATATTTTCAGATATTATCTAAAATTTTGATAAGGAAATTTGCCTTTTTGAGGGTCAAACCATTGATACAAAAGTTGATTATTTTCATCACTAGCAATAGTCGTATCAACTAACTTATCCCAGTCAGGATTTTGTAATGGCAAAATACAACCATAATTTTCAAAAGTAAAAGGAATTTTAGGGATTAGGGCAAAATCATTGAAATTTTTATTTTGTTGCCAAACTGCTCCTACTAACAAAATTCCATCACTAGCAACAGCATCAATTTCACCATCATTTAATTGATTAATTCCTTCATTTCTATTAGTAACTGGTTGCCAATCTGCATTGGGATAAATAGGGCGAAATTCTACTGCAGTAGTTGTACCTGCTAAAAATCCTACAGATACTTTTCCAGTAGTACCTTTCATTGGATCGAATTTTTCTGTATCTGTTTTTTTGACTAACAATTGAATTCCTGTAGTGAAAAAAGGAATGGAAAAATCTACTACTTTCTCCCTGGAATTGTTAATAGTTGTGGCAGAACAGATAATATCTAGCTTTCCTTCTTGGATTAGTTGAAAGCGATTATTTATAGATATTTCTGACAATTCTAATTTGATGGTTTTTCCCAATTCTTGCTCTAGACGTTGATGAATTAATTTAATTAGCTCGACTGAATAACCTTCTAATTGATTAGTTGTATTATTGATGTAGCTAAATGGAACTGCATCGCTTCTGACTCCGGCTTTTAGTACACCTGTTTGTTCAATTTTTTCTAATACTGTTTTTTCGGCAGTTTCTGCCAGAGTTACTAGCGGAAAGCTAATCAAAAATATGGTGATTAAATAGTTAATTATTTGATGGAAAAGTGAAGAGGAAAAAATTAAGCATAAAGAAGATGGATTGCCAAGCAAAAGTAGGGGTTTAATACTAGATGTTTTTTTTATTTTCATTATTATTATCCTCATAATTAGAGACTATTTGTGAAATCAGTATTAAAAAAGCGAATAGTGACTAAAATCTAACAAGTGGTAATAATTTAAAGGATTGAAATCTGCTAGAGAGATAGGTTTAGATTACCAATGGATAATCGATCATTAATCAATTCTGTTTCAAGCCTCTCCTAATAATTGATAATTAGGGTTTGCTGAAAAAGTATTTTGGTAGGGGTAGGAGTCAGGAGTCAGGAGTCAGGAGAAACGGGGAATGAGCGAGGAGATAGGAGTCAGAATTATCCCTTGATTTTTCTGCCTTTGTCTGCATAAAATGTTAAATTTTTCAGATTTTTCCATCGAAAAGCTGGAACTTTTTTCAACATAAAAAAGCTAAAGGGTTTATCTGTCAATCCTTTGATAATTAATCAGCAAACCCTAATTAAAGAGAGTTTTTAGGTTTCAAATTAGCATTATTAATTGTTCATTATCCATTATCCATTATCAATGAATGAAATATATTCCTAGATTTTTAAGTGACAATAAGTGACAAATAGTTGCCGAGTATTTCTTCCTCCCTATTCTCTTTTTACTGTTCCCTGCTCCCTGTTCCCTATCTCCTCAGTTGATATTTCCTGATAAATTCAATCTTTGATCAAATATCTATAACTATCAAGATTAGGTTTTCCGAAATATTTACTTTAGTATAAAATATAGAAAAAAAATTATAGCATACTTGAGGATAAAATTTCCTGCTTATTGGTAACAATTCCCGCTGTAATTAGGGATTAAGATAACAAAATCACCAATAAACTGCTAAGGAGATAAGATAATGGCAAAGGTGATTTTTTATGAAAAACCAGGCTGCAAAAATAATACTAAGCAAAAGACTTTGTTAGAAGCAGCAGGTCATCAATTAGAAGCTCATAATTTGTTGACTGAAACTTGGACAAAAGATAATTTGCGCTTATTTTTTGGCGATCGCCCAGTAGTAGAGTGGTTTAATAAGGCTGCTCCAAAAGTTAAGTCTGGAGAAGTAATTCCTGAACAAACTGATGCTGAAACTGCCCTAACAATGATGTTAAATGATCCGTTACTTATTCGTCGTCCTTTGATGCAAGTAGGCGATCGTCGAGAGGTAGGATTTGATGTTGAAATTGTTAATAACTGGGTTGGTTTAGAAGCGGTAGATGAAACTCAAAAGGCAAAAAGTGAGGAGTTGATGAGTCAAGATTTACAAACTTGTCCAAATAGTCATCAGCATCATCATTAGGATTAAATTCAATCTATTATTTTAGATAGCAATCTGATTTTAATTGTGAGAAGTTGTCTATTTTTAGCAAACAGGGAAGAAGGAAAAAAAACTGCATATTAACAAGATAAAATGCGGTATATTCTCGAATTTCTAGAAGTAGTCAAATTATCACATTTGATTCTTGATTTCTATATAGTTTTG
>JBFRWR010000471.1:0-13144 GCA_051439685.1 Trichodesmium sp. | reverse complement strand
AATATTAATGTATCATAATCTTTTTTGATAACATCAATAGATTTTGTAGTCCGCATTCCCAAAGTATCTATCTTGGGTTTATAAGTATTAAACCCTTCAATTTCAACTAATCTAAATATGTATAGTGGATCGACAATTAAATTAAATAAAGCAACTAAGGACAAGCTTGTTACTACAGATGATATATATATATATATATATATACTGTGTAAAATTTTTATTTTTCATAATTATCTCAAAAATATACTTCCTATTTTCTAGAGATTTCTGATTCATAAAAGAATTGTAGAGACATTCTATCGAACGTCTCTACATTTTGTTTAACCAGATTCCTAATTTACTAACAAATACATAGAAATTGACTAAAAATTATCAGTATAGAAAATCTTAGATACTATTCTATTGTAATTGATTGAGGACCTTCACTTTTATCATTATTTGCTTCTGTAGCAGAGCCATTAGTAGGAGTATAACCTGTCTGCTGGTTCAGCCAAGTTTTGACAGGATCATCATTAAGATTTAATCGAAGTATACCAGAGAAAAAGCCTCCCAAGAAGGCCACTGGTTCTTGCATTAATTCTTTGACAACTGGGGTTAACTCATCTAAAAACATAGGGTATTTCCTTTAACTAATACTAAACTTTAACTACATTCTAGCGATTTTGAGCTAACTTGGCCTCCTGAGCAACCTGCTCAACTTGATCACTACTTAACTGTCCTATAACTTCTTTTGCTTCTGGACCTCCCAACCTATGTAAAGCTTGTACAAGTCTATAGCGCATTTGCCAGTCACTATGGACTGCAAAAGGTTTGAGTAAAGGAATAGCTTCTGGATTTCCTAATTCTCCCAGGGCACTAATGGCCATTGTTTGGATCAGTTCATTATCTGATTTTAGAGCGTCTTCTAGTAAAAAGAATGCTTTTGCTTCCCCCATTTCTCCAACCGCTGCCACTATACTCATTTTGACTAACCATTCTGGAGTATTCTGGTATAAGTTTTGTAGGTCGTCAAAAGCTTGGGTAATTTTCAATGCTCCTAGAGCATCTGCTGCTGCTGCTTGGACATCTGGTTCAGGATCGTTGAGCAGACAGTCTCGCAATACCTCTTCCGAGGTTGTGAGATTTTGTTCTCCTAAGATAGACATTTGACTCACTGCTGCGTAGCGAACACGAGTATCTTTGTCTTTAATTGGAGTTTGAATTAATTCAAAGGCGATCGCTGGTTCTATTTGACGTAACTGGTTAACTCCACGAAGTCGCTCACCTAAGTCTTCTGATATTAGTAGTTGCTGAATTGAATCTGGGGTGACACTATTTTCCATAAATTTTATTTATTTATTTTTCGGGATCATTCACTAAAGAACTAATCTTTAATTTTTGCTCCCCTCCTATTTAAGATATTGTGAATATCATTTAACTCACTGATTTGCCATAGCTCTAATAATGTCGCCACGAGTTAGTATACCAATAACGTCGCCATTTTCATCTAGCACTGGGAGGCGATGAATATTACGTTCGTGCATTAATTTCGCTGCTGCTGAAATTGTTTCTTCAGGTGTAATAGTTAGTGGATTTTTTGTCATTACTTCTCCGACAGTTTCTCCTAAAGCTTTATGAATTTCTTTTTCATAACGACCTGGATTTTCTAGGAAGATAACACTATCTAACAACATAATGTAAGGTGGAGGTGTTGCTCCACTTTCTTGCCACATTAAATCTGTTTCGGAGACGATCCCCACTAATTTTCCACTCTCATTAACTACTGGAAGACCACTAATCCGTTTATCTGCCAAAATTTTAATTGCTTCTTTCAAAGGCACTTCTGGTTTGACAGAAATGGGATTGTGGCTCATAATATCTGCTACAGTCTTATTCATATTTACCTCTATATTTTTTTTTCTGGTAATTGATTATCATCATTTTATTCTCTTTATCTCAATTACAAGAAATTTTGCTGTACCTAATACTAGAATATCTATATTTGGCATTAGTTAGGTTATAAATATCGGCTTGTTGATATCTTGATCCACACCAAGATTGAGTCATGGTTCCTATGTTTTGTGTTTTGCCAAAAATTTCAAATCAAAAATTCAGAATCAATATAGCACTTTTGAAAACTTGATATCTCCAATAATACAAGACTACCCGCTACCCGTCAGGTACTTATGTTTATGGTCTTATACCAATTACCAAAAGTAATGCTATACTTCAGCTTGACTTCAGACGTCAAATAGTTACCAAGATTCAAAGTCTGTTTTTGACAATTATTAGTCTTTTCGTATAGGTTTTTCCTGCTTTAAACCTCTCCTCCTACCTCCCACACTTCCCACACTTCCCCACCCCATTAGATATAGCATTCTTTTTGAGAAATGGTCTTAGGGAACAGGGAATAGAAAACAAATATTTCTGCTCCTCAGTTGTCCGTCATACTTACCGAATCTGCTGTAAAAAATTAGGTAGTAGTCTACAAGTAGTGATATTTGTAGTTAAGCTCCTGATAGTCAAAAGAGTTTATTTATCAATATCACTAAATCTACAGGACTACCAAAAATTAAATAAATTACCGAAATAATTAATAATTAAACAATTAAATAATTCAGGTTTAAAGGCTCCCCTTTCCAGGGGAAAAAAATAAATCTTTTCCTGATTAGCGTCAATCTTCTCCCTAAAATGGAGAGGTAATTATCAATTATCAATTATCCATTAATGAACATACAGAAACCATCAGTTATTTTCCCCTACTCCCTCTTTTCTAGAAATGTTTAATGGTATTTAGATAGTGGCATAAAATTAAGAGAGTAAGTCACAATACAGGATAAAGCTATATTAAGAATTTTTGACTGATGTTAACATCTGAGGGCCAAAAACCGGAAATCAACTCTAGCGATCGCTGTGTATTGGTTTGTCATAATAAGTCTTGTCTACGCAGTAATTCTACAGAAGTCTTTGAGACTTTTAAAGCCGAGACGGAAAATATGGATGGTGTTAAGATTGAGGCCAGTGGTTGTTTGGGTCAATGTAGCACTGGCCCGACAGTCCGAGTCACCCCCGATGAAATTTGGTATTACCGAGTCCAACCGGAGAAAGTCCCATTAATAGTTATACAACATCTTCAGGGCGATAAACCTGTAGATGAGATGCTCAACCCAAGAATTCATCCTCGTTTTTAGTAACTGATATAGCACTACCCGCTAGGGAATAGGAAACAGGGAACAGTATACTGTTAAAGGGTTCCAGGATTTATAACTGTGCTAACCTAAATCCGTAGTGCTATACTAATTTACTTCAAAAATGTCACAAATAATTGCTAACTGATGAAGTGAAAGAATAAGCTGCAATTACTATAAAACCAACCTTCCACACATCAATTTGTAACATTAAAAGTAGTAGAAAAAATAAGTAGTTTGGTAGATATTTATACTATATTGCTCCTACACTATCCTTTCTCAGGAGTCAGATTATCAGGAAAATATTAAGCATAAATACTCAATTAGTTACTCCTATTGACCAATATAATTGTCTCCTGTCTCCTGTCTCCTGTCTCCTGTCTCCTGTTTTTTCTGCTACATTTTGTCGTGCGGAATGTAGGATAAAACAGTAGGGGTAATTTCCTACGGAATACTCTGCAAACATGAATTACCCTTACTAACTGACTTTCGTGAAACAGTCTGAGAGAACCCATTCCTGAATTAATTTGTTCACTTGTGCTGGTACTTCATCATGTGGACAATGGCCTGCGTTGAGAAAGTATTCTGTTAACTGGGGATAATATTGGCGAAACTGGGCACTTCGACGATGAGCATTGATCCAAGGATCGGCTTCTCCCCAGAGCATGAGTAAAGGACATTTTAGCTGGCCTAACAAGACATCAACCTTTTCTCCAGATGGTGTCTTGAATACAGAAGCAAAGACTTTAGCTGCACCGGGATCGCAAGAAGGTCGATATATATCTTCTATTAGTTGATCTGTAATGGCACTTTGATCTAGATAGATTTTCTCTAGTGTTTTTCTAATAGTGCTGCGTCGTCGTGTCCATTGAAATAATAAAAAACTAGGCAAGTCTTGCAATATTAACCATTTTGTGAATTGAGAAATAACTTTTCTCCAGATGGGAGGTTTAGGGCTTGGTTGAGATTCGCTAAAAGGTCCAGCACTGTTAATTAAGATCAGACCTGCTGCAGAGCTTGGATATTGAGCTGCTACACATAATCCTGTATAGCCACCAAGAGAGTTTCCTGCTACTACTACCGATCTACCAATAACTTCGGTAATAAAGTCATTAATCTGTTCTCCCCATAGTTGACCACTATACTGCCAGTCTGGTTTGGCTGAACGTCCAAATCCTAACAAGTCAATCGCCCAAACTTGAAAAAACTGGCTCAGAGTAGCAATATTTTTGCGCCAATGATCTGTAGAACCTCCAAAGCCATGTATTAAAAGTAAGGGTGGAGTTACTGAGTCAGAATCACCCGCAGATACATAGTAGATATACTGATCCCGCCATTGCCAATAATTGCCAGCAACTGTAGTTTTGGTCAAATCTGATTTAATTGACATATCTTAAAGATTTATTAAATTGCATTAAATATTGTATCAAATATTAAATGGGATCAAATTATCCGGCTGGAAACTACTGCTGTCAGCAGTCACAGGCAAAAAATATCTAGGCCAACAAAAATTTTTACCTATTAGATATTAGATATTTTAGTGAAAAAACTATAAGAATTTGTAGTAATTTTGTTTAGGTACTTTATTTTTGCTAAGAGTTTTGATATTATAAAAATTATGAGGGCAATAATGCTCAAGTAAAAGCTTTTTGAACTGTAGAGGAGATTCACAACTATTCACGCATTCACGCTTAGTAGCTTGTGACTATGCCCCATATAAAAGCTAGGGAGTTTTTTTAAGTGATTGCTATATCATCGCGTCCACGTTTAATAGATCAAAATTGGGTGACAATTAGCTTCGCTTCTACCCTCTATCTATGTCCGATTCTTGATTTGCTATTAGCCGATGTTCCTCAACATTGGCATCCAGAATTGCGATTAGGATTACAAGAGGCGTTAGTAAATGCGGCAAAGCATGGGAATAATTTAGACCCCAATAAAAAAGTATTCGTCCGTTTTTCAATTTCAGAAGACCACTACTGGTGGGCGATCTCAGATCAAGGTCCTGGTTTTCAACCACCTTGTAAACACAAACACAATCGTCAACAACTTGCTAGTGATGATTGGGAAGACAATATGGATTATTGTGAGGATGAAAAAGAATGTGGTCGAGGTATATACATTATATATCAGGTTTTTGATTATGTTGAATGGAACTCCAAGGGCACAGAGTTAATGTTATGCAAAAAGGTAAGGCATAACTCTAGATTGCCCTTGGTTCGATGAATAATTAAAGTTTACTCTTAACCATATACTACCGCCTGGGATCAAGAATAAAGTGATGATTGATACTGAAGCCTAAATCTATTGGCTTGAGAAATCTTTGCTAGTATTTCCATGAGATAATCTTAGGAATATACTCAATATTTAGACTTGATCGGGTAATAGAGAGTAATTAATTTTTCTGAGAACCATGACCTGGACATGGAGGAGCTGAAATTGATCGATCTAGCCAGTTAGTAGCTTGGTGTAATCGCGCGATCGCTTCAGTAGGTTGATTCTTAATCAAAAAAACTAGAGCAGCTACAGTTAGCTCTAACGCACGAACTTGGCGATTAGACTTAAGTTTATGCCAATCTTTTTCTTGTATAGCAAGTCTTTCAGCTAGAGTTTGGGCTAGCTCTAATGTACTATAATCATCTAAAGCTCTATTGTTAGAAGTTTCTAACTTGCTAGTTGTAGTTGCCGAAATTGAATTAGAATTAACCATCTTGATCCTAGATAATATTTTTAGGTGAACTTACTATCTTTAAGTATGCCAGCATGAGTCCCGATCCAGAACATTATCCTGAAAAATTAAATGATGGGTCTTCAAATTCTGTAGAAGTTTCAGAAACAGACTTGGGACAAGCATTAGCAGAGGTAGAACATCATCTTGCTGCTTTGAAAGAGCGCTATGAGCAAATTCAGTATTCTCAAAAGCGGAAAGCAGAACTCAAGCATCGTTTAGAAGAAGTGCGACCGGAAGTACGTCGGCAAAAAACTCAAAAATTGCGAGAAGAGTTACAACAGATACAGACAGAATTAGAAACAGTTGAATTAAATCTAGAAAGCAGTTTGTTTGGTTGGCATACTATAAAAGAACCATTTTGGCAAGCTGTGAGATTTGGAGGCTTAGGAATTGCGATCGGCTGGCTGTTAAAATCTTATACTGGATGAGATAATGTTTGTTCTGAAAATCTCTGTTTTGATAGATTAGACATTTCCAGAAAATAGGGAACCGGAAGAAATAAGGCGTTACTGAATACGGGGATGATTGAGGTTAACAGGGGACACGGGGACAAGGAGACACGGGGATTATGTTCAATTCTCTCTAACAAAATCATTACGCAATTATGCAATGCCAGAAATAATTAGGGTCTGCTGACAAAAATTTGTTGGTGCGGGTAGGACATGGGGACGCGGAGACGCGGAGACGCGGAGACATCGAAACGGGGGGACAGGCAATGGTTTCCGAAAAATTGAGGGACAATTTTTCTACCATAGTCAGCCAAAATCCTAACATACATGAGCTTTAAGCAGCGAAAACTGTGAACTTTTTAATATCCTAAAAACGCGCTTACCTTTATCTGTCAATGCTTTGAGATTTAATCAGCAAGTCCTAACTAATAATTTCTAGATAAGAATCGCTCGAAGACCTCTCCCCCAACCCCTCTCCTGCGAGGAGAGGGGTTGGGGGGTTAGGTTTCTTACAGGAGATTTCGGGCAAATGAGATACAAGGTAAATCGTGAAAATATTGTAGTGCGGGCATCTTGCCAGCTTCGGGGTGTACCTCATAACGCGCAGAAACCGCTGTAACTCCGATTTTCAAGCTTGACGCGCCAGTAGTAGGGGCGGGTTGTAGTTCAAATTTTGATGTTCACCCTCAGATTAAATAAACCAGCCCCGCTTATGCACTCATTAGATGTGTCAATTAATTATGTCCGGATAAGAGCGATCTGGAAAAAACTTATCCTCTTGCTTAAAAAGTAAATCTGTCTATTTTCCCTACTCCCCTACTCCCCCGCTCCCCTGCTCCCCCGTTCCCTTACAATAAGTATTCAACCGGACATGATATTAGGGGTGGGTTCCGCGTATTTGTTAATGGTATTATAAATTACTATATTCAAAAATTATCAAAATAGTAAATCTGATAGATAGGATTAAACAAATGACAAAGCAACGAATTGCCGAAATATTAAGAAGCGGTAAACCTGATGCTAAGGTAACAATTCAAGGATGGGTACGCACGAAGCGCGAGTTGAAAGAATTTGCTTTTGTTGAAGTTAATGACGGTTCATGTTTAGCTAACCTGCAAGTAGTTTTAAATCCCGATATACCAAATTATCAGGAAAGTTTGCAACAGATAAATACAGGTGCATCAGTCGAAGTGACTGGTATTTTAGTGGAGTCGCCAGCAAAGGGGCAAAGAATTGAACTTAAGGCAGAAACTATTATTGTCTACGGTGATGCCGATCCTCAAACATATCCTTTGCAGAAAAAACGTCATTCTTTTGAATTTCTGCGAACTATTGCACATTTGCGCGGACGCACGAATACTTATGGAGCGGTGTTTCGAGTTAGAAATGCTTGTGCTAATGCTGTGCATCAGTTTTTTCAAGAGCGAGGTTTTTTGTGGGTACATACTCCTATTATTACTGCTAGTGACTGTGAGGGTGCGGGAGAAATGTTTACAGTTACTAATTTAGATTTAAAGAAAGTTCCTTTGACTGAAAAACAAGATATTGATTTTAGTCAAGACTTTTTTGGAAAGTCGGCTTTTCTAACAGTTAGTGGGCAGTTAGAAGCGGAAATTATGGCAACTGCTTTTAGTAATGTTTACACATTTGGTCCGACTTTTCGAGCAGAAAATTCTAATACTTCTCGACATTTAGCTGAGTTTTGGATGATTGAACCGGAAATGGCTTTTTGTGACTTGGAAGGGGATATGGATTTGGCTGAGGAATTTTTAAAACATATTTTTAAATCTGTTTTGGAAAGTTGCCCGGAGGATATGGAATTTTTCAATAAACGGATTGATAAAACTGTTTTGGAAACGGCAGATACGATTATTAATAATAATTTTGAAAGGATTACTTATACTGAGGCAGTTTCTTTGTTGGAAAAGGCAAAGAAAAAATTTGAATATCCGGTAGAGTGGGGTTTAGATTTACAGTCGGAACATGAACGTTATTTGTGTGAAGAGTTGTTTAAAAAGCCTGTGATTGTGAGTGATTATCCAGCAAAAATCAAGGCTTTTTATATGCGTTTAAATGATGATGGTAAGACAGTTAGGGCTATGGATGTTTTGGTGCCGAAAGTAGGGGAAATTATTGGCGGTTCTCAGAGAGAAGAACGTTTAGATATTTTGGAAAAAAGGATAGATGAACAGGAGATGAATAAAGAGGAATTATGGTGGTATTTAGATTTGCGTAGATATGGTACAGTTCCTCATGCGGGGTTTGGTTTAGGATTTGAAAGAGTGGTACAGTTTATGACAGGAATGGGTAATATTAGAGATGTGATTCCTTTTCCCAGAGCGCCTTTAACTGTGGATTTTTAAAGTTAGGAATTATTGGGAAAGTAGGGGCGGTTGCTAAAAAATAATTATCAAAATTTTTTTCAGTGAAATTATGTTGATAGTTGTAAGTATTTTTGGCGATCACTCCTCTTTATCTACTTACAAAGTTGATCATCTATATCAACTAATACCCATTGGCCATCATAAAATTTTCTTCTATTGAAGCAAGAAGATTTTTCTGTCTTGCCTACTCTCTGTTCTATAAATTCCAGATTTTTTTTATGATAAATAAACTCGAACAAAAGCAAAATTTATATTTACATATAGATGGGGATATACCTCAATATTTAAAGAAAGGTACTTTAATTTCGCTACAGAGAAGTACCCCAATTAAAATTTATAATTTAGGGTTTCAACCAGCAAAATCAATACCAGAAATACCTCGTTGGTTTCTGCAAAAATATGCCTCTTTACCTTTCAAAATTTTAGAACCTTTTGCCGGAGCTGGTACTACAATAATAGAATCAATTAAATCTGGAATATCTATTAATTGGTTAGATTATCATCCACTTAGTCGTTTAATTTGCCAAGTTAAAACAACTATATTTTCAGTAAAGGAAGTTAAGGAGGAAATAAAGAAAATCCTTCAGAGTTCTGATAGTCATCAAAAAGCACCAGAAACTATTAACTTTGCTAATAAAGATTTTTGGTTTCAACAGGAAGTACAAGAAGGTTTAGAAATCCTGAGATATTATATTTTAAATTCTCCCAATAATATACAACCTGTTCTGTGGTTAGCATTTGCTTCAACTGTAAGAAAAACATCAAATATGAACGATGGAATGTTACTAGCAGCTAGGCGATCGCATATTAAAGAAATACCAAATTTATCTCGCTCAGATGTGTTTAAATATTTTAAAATCTATAGTAAGAAAACAATAGATGCAGTGATTGAGTGGCATCCTTTTATCAAGAGAAATATTGAGCTAGTGAAACAATTATCTTTAGTAGATGCCAGAAAAATTACAGGAGGTAAATATAATGCAATAATTACCTCTCCACCTTATATAAATGCCATAGATTATGTGTGGGCTTCAAAGTTTGAACTTCACTGGTTAGGTATGGTAAAAAGTAATCAAGATAGACTTAATTTATACTCTCAAGAAATAGGCACAGAAAGAATACCTAAACAAGAATGTAAGGAGCTTGGTAAAACTGGTTATCAATATCTCGATCTGCTAATAGAAGATATTTTCTTTGGTAAAAAGTATCAAGCTTCTCAAGGACAAAATCAACTTAGGGCAAGAGTTGTATACAAGTATTTTATGGATATGCAGCAACATTTTCAAAGCTGTTTTTCCTGTTTAAAACCTGGAGGATATTATTGTTTTGCTATAGGTGATATGAGTAAAATTTGTGGAGTTGATATCCCAGTTGCAAGTGTTTTAACAGAAATTGCTTGTGACGTTGGTTTCCAGGAAGAATTTCATTTTCATCTATTGTTAAAAAATCGCAAATTGAATATTCCTAGAAATGTAAATTGGGCAAGTACAATCAAACATGATACGGTAGTTGTTTTGGAAAAACCTGTATAATGAATAATAACCAACTGAATAATTCTTTAGATATAATTTTACAGAAATACAGCGAGTCTTTCACTTCAAAAGTATTTACTCAAGAGTCTCTAGAAGCAGATGATTTAATGCTTGTCTTTGGACTAAATCAAGAAATTAAAGCTAGAAATAAACAATATTGGGGAAGAGAATTAGGAATGTGTTGGGAACGAATAGTTAAAGAAATTTGTAGACAAACTTGTGATAATTTTAATGAAGCTATTAAAGATGGTAATGATGAATTATGCGACTTTGTAGTTGGGTTAGATGCAATTGATACAAAATATAGAATTGGTTCAGGAGATTCAGGAACTCTCAAGAAATTCAGGCAGTATGCAGTTAGACTAAATACTCTAGGATATAATCCCGTTTTGCTAATACTTAGAAATGATAATTTGCCCCAAGCTATAAATGCTTGCTCTATGGGAGGTTGGCAAGTAATTTCAGGAAATAACACCTTTAATTATATAAATCAAACGACAGGATTTGATTTGAAATTATGGTTACAAAATAGAAAAAATCTATATAGTATTGAGTAATTAATATCAAAAATTTGTATCAATCTCCCAAGATTTCATCAACAGTAAAAGTGACATTAGGCAAAGCTTGAATTGTCAGAGTTTCACCTTTTTGAAAAGTCTGCACAATTGCATAACCATTTGCAGTAGGTTGTCGGTAAACTTCTAGACATTCTTCAGTCAAATTTACCAACCAAACTTCAACAATATTATTCTCAGCATATAAAGGAATTTTTACTTCTTGATCATATTTAACTGTTGTATCTGAAACTTCTATGAGAAGAAATACATTTTCTGGTTGAGGATGTCGAGTCCGATAAGAACCTAATCGTCGTTCCAGCAAACTTATATCTGGTTGTGGTTCAGAATTATCATTCAATCTTACAGGATTTTGAACTCTCACAGTAACAGTTTTTCCTAAACGTAAAATGAAGAGTTCGGTAAGACTGTCTACACAATTTGCGTGATGAATACCAATAGGGGAAATTTTGGCAATTTCTCCTCGGATTAGTTCTACTCGTTTATTTTCAGTTAATATTCCTGCTTCTAGCATTTTATAACACTCGTCTACAGTAAATAATCGTCGCAATAATTCTACAGACATTATCAACTCCTTGAAAATAATTAATTTTATGATAAATTAACTCTAAATTTGTTGATATACAATTCTATTTACTATAGCAATATGATTTACAGTGGTTTTGATTTCATGTAATAACTTCTATAATAATTCCCACTTATGTTGTAATATTTTATCGTAGGGGTTTAGTCTCTAAACCCAAACAAAAATAGGATTTGGAAACAAAACCCCTACAGTTTTTCTCACAAATTATTGAGGAATTGATAGCTGAATGCTGACTGCTGAATTTTTACCTTTAACTTGTTAATAATTCAATCAAATCTTCAGTTATCGGACAACCTGTTTGCCGTTCAAAATGAAGAAACATCGGACTAAAATTCGCTTCTAGAAAAATAAATTCTCCATTAGGTTTAAATCGCCAATCAATACCAGTCCATTTTAACCCGAACGATCTAGTAATAGCTAAACATTGTCTTTTTATATCTTCTGGTGTTTCTAAATAGATTAACTTTGCTCGTTTATCTTCCCGAAAATCTAAGGAACTACTTCTAATTTCAGCAGAATAAACTTTTTCCCCAATCACATAACTACGAATATTTGTACCCGGAATATATTCTTGAATAGTGACAGGAGAAATACTTAAAGCTAAATTCATTCGATTAATTTCTAGATGTTCTTTCGTTAAAAGTTGAGTATGAGAACCACCATAAACAGGTTTAAAAATTACATCCAAATAAGATTGAGAGAAATCGAGAATTTCTTGAGGATTATTAGTTACTAATGTTGCTGGAATTTTTACACCTATTTTATTAGCTAAACTTAATTGTAAAGGTTTCTCTTTATGAAATTCGTAAGCTTCCCAACCATTAACCCATTTGTCAGGTTTTGAGCGCATAAAAGAGCGTAACAAACCCATAGAATCATTTACTGCTATTCTCTCTTGATATGAATCAGTTAATTTCGGAACATTTACTCCTGAAAAAGTTCGCCAGAAAATTTTATTTATATCTGTTAAATCCCATTTTCTGCCATCTGGAAATATTAAATATCCTGTGTGAGTAATAGGTTGCCAAGATATTTTTAATTTAGTCGGAAATAAACGAGTATCTAAATATTCAACTGTTATTTCTTTTGCTGCAAGAGATTGTTTGAGATGGGCTGCATGAATATCTTCATCACTTCCCAGAATTAAAATTTTCATATACCAGAGAAGAGTTCATTAATTAATAATTGATAATGGATAATTGATAATTAATAATGGAGAATTAATAACTGGAGAGTACAAAGTTCTCCCAAATAATTATTGGCGTTCAAGACTGAAAGTATTACTGGAAAAGAATTACAGCACCTACAGTTATTAATGGAAAGTTTCTAACCTTTAGATAGCTGAAAGCCTTAACTAGCAATAGTTATTCCCAGAACTTTGCACTTTCTAGTTAATAATGGATAATTGATAATGGAGAATTGATAATTAATAACGGAGAATTGATAATTGATAATTACCTCTTTAACAATTAATCTTGATAATTATCATTGTTTTGCTGTCGGAAAACTATGTTTTTTCCGTAGGAAAGTTTTGCAGAACCTTTGCAATTATCAATTATCCATTGATAACAGAAATCTGTAGCAAACATTTATTAAACTGCTATAGCATTTCCCAAGAAGCGTGAGATACAAATATTGATAATTAAATGTTACCAGTGCGAGCATCTTGCCCGCGTAGTTAGACCTCACCAAGGTGGAATCCGCTATATAACTTTTAACT
>JBFRWR010000470.1:0-2811 GCA_051439685.1 Trichodesmium sp. | reverse complement strand
CAAAATATTAAGCATAAATACTTGATTACTTACTCCTATCGATCGCTATAATTGCCTCCTGTCTCCTGTCTCCTGTCTCCTGTCTCCTATTTTTTAGGCTACATTTTGTCGTGCGGAATGTAGGTTTAATGGTTACTTTTTCTTTCTTTACCTAAGATCACTAAAAGGTTTATTTATTTTCCAGAGATGTCTATTAAATAGTTTAGGAATTACCAAAAAATAGAACTTATGCCCTAATTTAACAACGCCAAATTATGATGCGCGTAAAATTGATAGTAAGGAAAAAAGCTATTTTAACTCCTGACTCCTAACTCCTAAAAATTATACAGTCATTCACCAATACCATAAAATTAAATTGAAGATCATAAAATCACCTATAGCAATCCTCAAGAGGTTGTAAAAATTCAAAAAAGTTGATAGCTATGAACCTATACCAGTAATCAGATTGTTACTAAAAAAACCTAAATATTTTGAGAGCTAAAAACGAAAAAGCCAGCTTTTTAGACACATTTCACTTAAACAAATAAGCATTAAAAACAGTGGGATAGGTTTATACTTTACTATTCAATCTACCCACATTTCCCATATTCCTCACACCCCTAAACATACAGTAAATATTCAACTGGATTTGATATTAAGTGGCTATCAAAAAGAATCAGTATTTAATCTTACCACAATAGAACTAAAAAATTTGGTAAACTCAGAAAAAGGCGATCGCATAACTCAAAAATGAACTCTAACAGGAAACGTGAGTAATCAACAAGGGAATTTTCTTTCTACTAAAAATTATGTTATGAGTAATACCATAACTTCAAAATAAACATCATACATTAATTATAACTCAATATCTAACTAAATCAAAAAGGTATTTTCTCGATATCCACTTTATCTCTCATACATATAAATCTCATCTACCTGATTACTCAATGAGCTAGAGACAAATAGCTATATGTACAATATATCTCCAAGAGGAAGTAGGGAACCCACCCCGAACCCGTCCCAGGAGGGGAAAGGATTGACAGTTTATGCTCAATAATTGATTTGATTTTTTTTTTCGAGATGTCTAATGTGTAACCTTAATTACCCTGAATTCAATGGGAACTTTCTCCAACTAAAAAATTCTAAAGACTATAGATAGTTTAATTTTTATTCATTATCACAAGTAGAAACATGAAAGCTTTACCTCGTACTATAATTTCTAATAGTAGACTTATCTCCCGCTCCTTACTACTAGCCACTTTATCTACAGTAGGCTTGATGATGGGCAGCATCCCCAGATCGTCTAACCCATTATTATCTCAGATTCTTGGTACAGTCGCTCATGCTCAAGAATCTTTTATAGATCAAGGAATAACCGACGAAGAAATAACTAAATATGCTGCTTCAGTCTTAAAAATTGAGGACTTAAGAATAGGAGTATATAGAGAGATTCAAAATGAATTTCAAAAGCAAAGCCCCAATATGACTGTACCACCAATTATTTGTAGTGACAAAAATAGCGTGAATAATCCACAGCTATCACAAAATATTCAGGTAATTGCTATAGATTACTGTAATCAAGCTAAAAAAATTATTGAAACCAATGATTTGACAGTTTCTCGGTTTAATAGAATTACAATGACTCAAAAAACCGATCCAAGACTACAACAAAAAATTCAAGATGAATTAATTCGTCTGCAACAACCAGTTCCACAACCAGCAGAACCTGGTAATCAATAAACCAATTTCCAGAAATGGTAATTTTGACTCAAATTTTACCGACTTCAGCAGTAAAATATTTTAATGAATGAATGATATTTGGCAACGTTTCAAACGTTTACCCTGGCAAGAACTCTCTTTAGTCAGTTTAATTGCTACTTTGACAGTAGTAGTTTCAGAAGTGTTATTAATTCTTAGTCTCACTTATCTTTTTGCTATCCTTAAACCATTGAATATGTTATTTTCATCTCCGGTTTTTGGAGTTTTAATACCCATAGGAGTAGCAGTTGGTATGGGAGCGTTAGCTGTTTATCTATTAGAATGGTGGCAAAAAAGATGGTTGCTCAATAATTCTACTCTTTGGGCATTAGTTTTATGTTTATTCATAGGGTTATTATTAAAGTCTTTATCTCCTTTGCCTGCTATTTTGTTAAGTGCATCTAAAGCTTCATTAATCAGTTTAGCTGTAGGGGTTTTCTGGAAAGGGCGACCTTATTGGCGACGTTGAAACATATCCAGAATATTGCAGGAGTAGGGAGTAGGGAGTAGGGAGTAGGCAGAAAGAAATTGACCGTTTATGCCCGATAATTGATTGTATTTTTGATTATTGGAGATGTCTATGAGATATCTCCAGCAAATAATTAACGTTAGTCAACCTTTTTTTACCTCTCTAGTGCGTTAGATTTTGGGGCGGGTTTACTTGATCTAATGCTTAAACTCGTTAATTTAACGGGAAAACCCGCCCCTACAAATTTGCACCATTTAAGATGTGTCGGTCCAGTAGTATCAGTTACAGCGCTTTTCAGGTCAATGAACCACACTAAAAAAATAATAAACCAGTAGGGACGTTGCATGCAACGTGCCTACTGTGGTCTATTCAAATGAAAACCGCTGTAATTATATAAAATCCGGTTGAACAGTTTTCATTGCCACGATAGGAAGCAATCTCAGAGGTGCGTGGAGATTGTTTTCCTGACGGAATGCTGCGCATTTCTGTTCCAGAATGCTCCGCAAACATGTCGCGTTTGCTTTAGCATTCCGTAGGAAAGCGAAACCTTCCACTCCGTTCCAGTTGCAATGACGCAAGCTATAGTAATTATCCCGGTTCTATAT
>JBFRWR010000469.1:0-8073 GCA_051439685.1 Trichodesmium sp. | reverse complement strand
CGATCGCCGACAGAAAACCACCAACCCACATAGGAGTCCAGTTAAGATCGGCATTGTCTCCCTGCCAAATAAATAAACTCAGAGTAGATAACCCTAAAGCAGTAGCAAAACTAATCCAAGTAAAGGGCACCGGATGTATACCTTCAAAACTTTTTTGTGCATTTACAGTATACAGAGCATAAGCAAGTCCGGAAGCAATGCCAAAAATCACTCCTATTCCGTTGTAACTATCAGATGTTGTCTGAGTATAAGGAATAGTCAGAAAAGTTCCAAATAACACAATTACCATTACCATCCAGCGAAACTTTGTCGGAGGAATACCTAAAAATCTCCAAGAAAACAACGAAGTGAATATCGGGTAAGTAAAAAACAAAGTTAAGGCAATTCCAGTTTCGATTAAACCAATAGATACATAAAGCAGTGCCAAGTATAGAAACATCAAGACTCCACCCAGGAGCGATCGCCCTAATATAGGACGTGCTTCATTATTTCCTAGTCCTCTAATATCTTGCCAAGTCAGCGGGTAAAGTTTTGTCGCGAAGGATGCCATCAAGGGAACTACTAACACCATCCGCATAAACATTAGTAAAAAAGAATTTTGTAGGTTAGGTATAACAAATCCACCTGTGGCAAAAATCCCTAAAATTGTCTGTTCATTAAAAAGAATTCTGACAATCACATTTTGGAAACAAAAGCAAAAAGAGGCGAGTATAACAATGATCAAACCAAACATATAGCTGAAGTCAGAAGTTAAAAGTTAAATTATTACTGTAACTATATTTGATAAGAGCGGATAATTTCCACCTTGTTCAAAACCTACCCCTATTCCCTACTCATAACTTTCTCTCAATTTACTAATTTCTGAATTACTACTATCTTTCAATAAATTTTCAATATTTTTTGCCATCCGAGTTTGTTGTTCTAACTGCTTTGTTGAAGAGAATAAATCCCCTAATCCATTAATGATTTGTTTTAGACTTTCTCTGAACCTTTCATCCCCTGTTAAATCATCTAAATCTGATGTCATTTTTTGCACATTTTCAAATGTTGATCTAGCTGAATCTAATGTTTGTTGCAACATTATTATATTTGTCGGACTGTTTAAATCACTAGAAATATCTCGTAAATTTGCAGAAGTTTCTGCTGCATTTGCTGATAATATTTCTAGGTTACTAAGAAATTCTCCTTGTTCTACTTCACTGACAATTGGAGTTAAATTTTCTACTAATATTCCTAACTTTTCAGTGGTTGTTTCAATATTATTTAAAGTAGCCACTAGAGTCGAACGATTTGTATTAATAATTGAATTAATTTGGTCTGCTGTCAAACTAACTTTATTGGCTACTTCCTCTACAGAATTTGCAGAAGCGATCGCTGCGTTGGAAATATTTTCTGTAGATTCTTTCATAGTTTGAGTTACAGTAACTATTTCATTAGAAATACCATTAATTTCTGTTTCTACTGTTTTAGTTAAGCTACCTAAATCTCTCTCTACAGTGCCAGTCAAACCACTAATTTCTCCTTCTAATGTTTGAGTTAAACTACCAATTTCTCCTTCTAATGTTTGAGTCAAACCACCAACTTCTGCCCGAATAATTCCCGTTATATTATCAACATCATCTCTTAAATATTGACTTAAACCTTGTACTTCTCCTCTGATAGTTTGTGATAAATCTGATAGTTGTTTTGCTAGTCTAGAAGCTTCTGCGGAAGCATTAGCTGTATTTTCAGCAATTGCTTTAACATTAGAAAATAATTCAGGGTCGCTGTATAAATCTATTAAACGTATTCCTGCTCTTAATACTTCTTGTATTTCTACTCCCGCTTGTCCTTCTAGACGGTCATTATTACAAATAATTATTTCTGGGCAATTAGACGATAGGGGGCCAGCAGAAATTTCCGATTCTGGTATTCTCCTTCTAGGAGTAATATCTATTTGAGCGATGCCAATAAATGAGGATATATTTGCTTGAATATATACATTACGAGGAATAATTAAATCTGCTGGTTTAATTTCTAGAGTAACATCTACTCCATTTGGTCCTGGTTTAAGACCTTTTACCTCTCCAACGTTAATTCCTCGATATCTAACTGATGTGCCTAACTCAATACCAGATGCACTCTCAAATTCGACTATTACTTTATAGCTACGTTTGCCAAATTCTACTCCCCTTAACCATAGCACTAAAGCACCAAATAAACCTAATCCTAATAAAGTTAATAAACCAACGGAGCCTTCTCTAGTTGTTCGCGATCGCATAATTTCCCCAAAAAGCTTTTTTATGATTGAAACGTCAAAATTTTAGTTTATAATCAATTTATATATAGTATAATTAGTATCCTTATATCTTAAACTTTCATATATAGCAATATGCTTTGAGCTGTGAGATATTGGAGATTTTTAGGGAACAGGGAACAGGGAAGAAGGAAAAAATGTATCTATGATCATAAGATAACTGCTATATTCTATACCTTTAAAGAATACTTCAATTCTCACATCTGATTCCTGATTGCTATATATTTCCTATACTTCTACCTATTAAGTTGTTTGCTATTTCTTTTTGACGGACTAATTATTTATTAAATATTTCAGGTCTAAAGCCTCTCCTTTTAATCAGAAAAGAGAAAAAAATTACTTTTAGGCAATCCTCTTCTTTTTCAGGAAGTTTAATTATTAATTATTAAAAGCAATAATAGTAACATTCAAGATTTTTTTGTTATCAAAATAATTGGTTCTAATACCAATTCCCGAAACTAATGCTATACTTTTTCATTACTTCAGTTATCAATTAATTAGTACATATAAAATCATTTATTTACTATTTTTAGCTTATTTAATATTAATTATTGTTATGTTTACTTCTTACCCACTCCCCTACTCCCCCACTCCCCGGCTCAACAAAATGTAGAAAAGTTTTTGATAAATAGTATAAAACCTAAGCTTAAAAGGCGAAAGATTTTTGGAAGCTTGCTCAAATCCCCGTTACAAATATAACTTCTTGTGTCTTACATTCTATTGAGGTAGCCTTTCCGCAGGAAATGGAAACCTTAGAATTACATACTCGCTTCTGACTTCTAATTTCTGACTTCTGACTTCCTTAACCCACTACTTGAATTGGACCATCTACACTACCAGTAAAAAATTGTTGTACTAGGGGATTATCCACAGTATCAATTTCATCCACAGTACCCTCCCACTGCACCTTACCTTGATAAAGAAAAACAATTCTGTCTGCTGTGCGACGAATGGTACTATGTTGATGAGTCACCATTACATAAGTGCTACAGCCACCATCAACATATTGTAAATGACGTACCAAATCCTCAATTACAGTAGAAGCAATCGGGTCTAGGCCAGCCGTAGGTTCATCATATAATAACATTTCTGGGTCATCCAAGGGATTTTCTGGATTATTCATAATTGCTCTAGCAAAACTAACTCGTTTACGCATCCCACCAGATAACTCAGCAGGATAGCGATCGCCAATATTACCCAAACCCACCATTTCCAACTTCTGATTGACCAACTCCTGAATCTGGGCAGGTAATAACTTAGAATGTTGATACAATAGAAAACCAACATTTTCTTGTACTGTCAAAGAGTCAAACAGAGCTGCATTCTGAAATACCATACCAATACTAATTGGGTCTTTCAAATCATCCATCCATCTCACTCTTTTCTGTCCGTGGACATAAACTTCTCCAGCATCAGGAGTTAATAAACCAGCAATAATTCTGAGAACTGTAGATTTACCAGTACCAGATGGACCAATAATGGATAATGCTTCTCCATGATAAATTGTTAAGTCGGCTTCATCTAAGACAACATTTTCTCCGAATGACTTACTAATTCCTTTAAGTTCGATTATAGGTTCATGGTTCATGGTTGATATATTCATAGTTATCACCCTCCTAATATATTAGAAATCTCTTGAAAAGAGGGAGACACGGAGGGTGGTTTTTGAGGACACGGAGAGTGTGGTTCTTAAGGACACGGAGACGCGGAGAGAGGGAGACACGGAGAGGGGGACTGGGGGATATTGGATAAAATTAGGAAACTGAGTAATTAAGGAAATGGGACTAGGAACTTATGACGGATATTCGTTCTTTTAAGGAATTGAGAGTATGGCAGAATGCGATGGATGTAACGATGCTGATTTTTGAGCTAACCAAATCTTTTCCACCAGAAGAACGATTCTCTCTCAGCGACCAAATACGACGTTCTTCTCGTTCTGTGGCGGCCAATTTAGCTGAGGCTTGGAGAAAAAGAAGATATCCTGCTGCTTTTGTCAGTAAGCTCTCAGATGCTGAGAGTGAAGCCGCAGAAACTCAAACTTGGTGTGAAATTGCTCTTCGATGTGGGTACTTAACTCATTCTCAAGCAGAGTCCCTTGATTCAAAACTCGAAGAAATACTAGGTCAGTTAGTAAAAATGGCTTCACAACCAGAAAAATGGACTATTCAATCTACTCGATCTGTTCATCAAAGAAAGCCCTAAATTCCCATCTCCGCGTCTCCGTGTCTCCCTCTCTCCGCGTCCTGAAGAACCCCTATTCCCTATTCCCAGACAATTTGCTTCTGAAATACCATAATAGTTCCAGAATCCTCCTTATGTAGATAAAATTTTTAGGAAAATTTATCCTTAATTCATTAAGCTCAGGTTAAAATTCTTATGTCAACTGGTTTACTCAAGAAAACTCTACGCATCTTTATTAAAAGTAATTTTTATAGTCCAAAACGTCACAAGACTAACTCTCGAATCGTTAATCAATGGTTTAAATGGCTATCCCCAGGATTATTTGTTAAAAGGTGGTTACTCTTAAGTGCTGCTGGTGTAATACTAAGTAGCTTAGGACTGGCAATATGGACAGGAATGACTCCTATTTTTTATACCCTAGAATTACTTAAGGAATTTTTGGGTTGGGTGACAACAATACTCCCTAATTATATTTCTGGCCCTCTAGTTATCTTTGCTGGTTTCCTATTTATTTTTTTAGGCCAAAACCGCAGTTTAAACACTATTACCCAAGTATTAATGCCAGAGGGTGATGAACAACTGGTGGATAGGTTACTTACCCATCGACGCTTAAATAAAGGCCCAAAAATTGTGGCAATTGGTGGTGGGACTGGTCTTTCCACTTTGTTAAGAGGTCTTAAGAGTGATAGTGCTAATATTACTGCGGTTGTTACAGTTGCTGATGATGGTGGTTCTTCTGGGAGGTTACGTCGAGAAATAGGGGTACTGCCACCGGGAGATATTCGTAATTGTTTGGCTGCTTTAGCAAGTGAAGAAGAGTTATTAACTGAGTTGTTCCAATATCGGTTTCGCGCTGGCGATGGTTTGGTAGGTCATAGTTTTGGCAACCTTTTTTTGACAGCTATGAGCGAGGTGACTGGAGATTTGGAAAGAGCTGTCGCTGCTAGTTCAAAGGTTTTGGCTGTGCGGGGTCAGGTTTTACCTGCTACTCTAACTGATGTTAATCTCTGGGCGGAGTTATCTGATGGGCGAGTTATTGAGGGTGAGTCTAAGATTAGTGAAGCGGGAGGAAAAATTATTAAAATTGGCTGTACTCCAGAAAATCCTCCTGCTTTGCCTAAAGTTTTGCAAGCTATAGAAGAGGCTGATTATATTATTATTGGTCCTGGTAGTTTATATACTAGCGTTATCCCTAATTTGTTGGTGCCAGAAATTGCTGAGGCAATAGCTGCTCGAAATATTCCCAGTATTTATGTTTGTAATATTATGACTCAACCTGGAGAGACTACTGGATATACTGTAGCTGACCATATTCGTGCTATTGATGTTGCTTGTGGTAAACGGTTATTTAATACTGTTTTAGTTCAGGGAAAGAGTCCTTCTGCACAAGCTTTGGTTCGTTATGCTCAAGAAGATTCTCATCCGGTTTTTCTCGATCGCGAGGATGTGAGAAATTTAGGGCGAAAAATTCTGTTAACTAATGTGATGTATGAGGATAAAAAAACTGGTTTTGTCCGCCATGATTCTGTTATGTTGGCAGGGGTTTTATTGCAGTGGTATGAGCAGATTCAAGTTGAGAAATAATAGACTTCTTGCAGAAGTCAGGGAATAGGGAATAGGGAATAGGGAATAGGGAATAAAATTGTTGATTTCATATCTTGAATTGATTAGTTTTTTTATTTTTGGAGATGTTTAATAGACATCTCCAGAAAAGAGGTAATAGGGAACAGAAAACGGGTAAAAGAAAAGAATAATTGATAATTTATCGATAATAATTGATTTTATTTTTGATTATCGGAGATGTCTAATGGTGAATAAAGAAGTTTTTGTTTCTCTAGCAAATGCTGGAGAAACTTACAATTTTGGTAAAAGTTTGGGGGAGAATTTGTCAGCGGGTGATGTGATTTTATTGGAGGGAAATTTGGGTAGTGGTAAGACTACTTTAGTTCAAGGTCTTGGGGCTGGATTGGGGATTAAGGAAACAATTGATAGTCCTACGTTTACTCTAATTAATGAATATTTCTCTGGCAAAATTCCCCTTTATCATTTTGATTTATATCGTTTAGAAAGTTCGGAAATTGAAGCTTTAAATTTGGATATTTATTGGGATGGTTTAGAATTTCCTCCCGGTATTCTGGCGATTGAATGGGCTGAGAAATTGAGTTATTTTCCTCCTAATTTTTTACGAATTTGTTTAGATTTTTCTGAAAGAGGCGATCGGCAAGCTAGATTAATTTCAAATTAGGAAGTAGGAGGTGTGGGGAAGATTAGGGGATGGGAGATTGAATATTATAGAGGTTTTGATTTCGGTAGGCCACAGTAGTGGCGTGTCAAGCTGAAAATGGTGTGTTAGGAGAAAGCAACCTGGGAAGACCTCTCCCCCAACCCCTCTCCTGCGAGGAGAGGGGAGTCTTTCTCCCCCTTCCCTTGCAGGGAAGGGGGTTGGGGGGTTAGGTTTTTTAATCCACATTTTCAAGCTTGACACGGCAGTAGGGGCAATTCGCGTTTGCGGAGCATTCCGTAGGAAATTGCCCCTACAAGAATTACCCCGACTACGGTTCAACCCAACCTTGAAAAGCTGCTACTAAAACATTAGCAACTGGATTATCAATAGCTTCTTTGAATGCTTCTGTTCCTCCAGACTTCAATGCACCTATAACTCGCTGTTTTAATGTGGGATTATTTTCAACAATTTCTATAGCTTGAGCAGCAACTGCCATTTGACCTGCTGTAGTTTCTATGGAGTTTGATTTTTCTAATTGTTGAAGTAACTCCTGAATTTCTTGGGCAGCTTCAGCAAGGTTTTGTTTTGCTTCGGGGTTAGTAGAATAGTCGTATAGAGTTTCGCTATGTTGATCTGTACCAGTAATTTTATCTCTACCAGAAAAGCCACCTTGGATTTTTGCACCACGCAAATCATATTTAGGATTTTGTTTCTCAGCCATTGTTTTTGCAATTTCCTCTATTATATTTTCTTTGTGTTTTAGTTTTAGATTTAAAACCTTAATTTCCTTATTTTTACCTTTTAATTCTTTATTTTTAGCTTTTAGCTTTAGTTTATATTTTTGCGAGAATTTACGCTCATATTCTACTTCATCAATTTGATCGGGAACTTTGATGCGAATTACAAAAGCACCGTCGCCTTTATTCTCTATTGTTTGGAGGACTGGTAATTCTCCTGTGTCACTTTCCACTCGCAATTCTTGAAAAGTTTTCAGAAAAGTCTGCCAGTCAATACCATCTTTGAAAATTAAATCGACAGTATTGGGAATTTTCTGAGCCAATTTAGCAAATTCACCGGGTTCAAAATTTTTCTCTGAGTCAGCAGGACGACGTTCACGTTCAGGATATTTCAGAAAAATATAATCACAGTCAATTTCAATTAGTTTAGTTGTATTACTAATTCCCCAATCTTCTACACAAGCTCCTGTTAAAGTGGCTCTGGTTAAATCTGCTCCTTCTAGTAAAGTTTGCACTAACCTAGCTCTAGATAAATTAGCATTTTGTAGGTTAGCACGATTTAAGTCTGTGCCGATGAAGCTAGCATCTTGTAGGTTAGCTGCCTTTAAATTAATACCTCTGAGGTCGAGGCGATC
>JBFRWR010000468.1:0-4178 GCA_051439685.1 Trichodesmium sp. | reverse complement strand
CAGAAGAACCCTCAATAATTCCTATTGGCAAATCTCAGAGTAATTCTGAAGCAGGGTTAGCTCCATTATTGCTAACAGTTATTGAGTTGGTACGGCAATTAATGGAAGCTCAAGTAATTCGGCGAATGGATGCGGAAATCCTGAGTGATGAAGAATTAGACCGTGCTGCTGAGAGTCTCCGGCAGTTGGAGGAACAGGTGATTAAACTGTGCGAAGTGTTTGATATTGACCCCGAAGATTTGAATTTAGACTTGGGTGAAATTGGTACTTTGTTACCCAAGTCAGGAGAGTATTATCCTGGAGAAAAGTCTGAAAGTCCTTCTGTTTTGGAATTATTAGACCGAATTTTGAATACTGGGGTGGTTTTGGATGGCAGTCTTGATTTAGGGTTAGCGGAGTTAAGTTTGATTCATGCTCGTTTACACTTGGTTTTGACTTCCAAACCAATTTCTCAAAGGAAAAAATAAGCTCCTGTTATCAAGTAAATACAGCAGATTCAGCAATTATGAGGTACAAATATATGATAAAAGCTTTCTAGCACAGGCATCTTGGCTCTTACTATTATCCCTTACGGAACAGAAATCTGTTGTAATTACCAAAATAACAAAATAAGAATTTTACTTCAGACTTCAGACTTCTAACTTCCTTATTCCTGCCAATATTGGGGTTCATCTAAACTATCTGCACAAATAACTTTACCTCTAAAATTTCCAATAACTCCTGGACGCAATTCCTGAACCATCCAAGCATCGGCATTTTTTTCGGGTATAGGATAGGTGGTCTCAAACCCAAGATTACCAGCAGGTTGAAATCCATGACGTGGATAATATTTGGGATGACCAAGGACAAAAACCAGGTCTACTCCTGATTTGGATAAAATATCTAATCCGTTTTGAATCAGTTTCCCGCCAATACCTTGTCTTTGAAAATCAGGCATAACAGCAAGGGGACCGAGAATTGAAATTGATAAGGGCAAATTTGGTTCCAGAGTAGCTCTACTGAAAAAAATATGCCCTACTGCTCTATCTCCTTGAAAAGCAACCAGAGAAACCATCGGTTTAGCACTATCATCCCCCAACAGCTTTTGCACAATTTCTGCTCCTTCCTCTGAAGCAAATGCAGCACGTTCGACAGAGAGTATATTATCTAAATCGGAATCTAAAGCTTTTCTAATAATCATTCTCTTTTTAAGAATTAAATGGTAGGGTTTTCTTTTAAAATAACAGTAAGTTCGGCGATCGCTAAAAATCTAATATTTTCTTCTTGACTTTTAACTTTAAATTATATCTTAAACAAAATTTATAGCACTACGTTAATTGCTTAGAACATTTATAAATCCTGCAATCCTTTAATAGTCTACTGTTCCCTATTCCCTAGGGCGTAGCGCTATAAAATGAGAACATTGCCTCAACTCTCTTAACTTATTTTTTCAGATTCTATGTTTCTGAGTATTGACAAAAAATACACAACAGAATAGTAAAAAAGTAGGATAAGCTTGAGCTAAGTTATATCAAATTAAATCTGCTAGTATCAAAATTATTTCATATTATTAGTTTGGGTAATATCAAGTAATACTAATTAACCGCAATGTAGTTTAACAAATCTAATTTGCTGCGTATTTATCTTTGGGCAGGTTTATTATTTCTCATGGTTAAACTCGTTAATTTAATATCGAAGCTTCTCCTACAAATTTCCACTATTTTAGATGAAATAGTCCAGTAGGTAAGTTACAACCAACCTACCTACTTAGCTAGAGAAACATTTTATTACAGTTATTTAATAGAAAATGATATTAGTTTTTCCTCGTTTTAATATCTGTAGCAAAATCTTCATAAGGTCGCAATGATGTAACCTCAATATTCACATATTGTCCTAATTTTTTAATAATTGGTAAATCCATAATTATTTCGTCGAGTTGATCGGGAGAGTCGACATTAACAATAGCTATTACTCTACGAGTTCCGACACACTTCCAGAGGTTTAGGACAATTCCTGCTTCCTTAGCGCCCAGTGCAGCATCTGCTTCTTCGCTCCAAATAGCAAATAATTCCTCTTGGCTCATAGTAGCAGGATATTCTACTCGAAAGTCTAAGTGATACAGCATAAATACCTTGGTTTCAACAATAGATAAACTCAGTTTCTCATCCTATCATAAAAGAAGAACATAATACTATTATCTATAGGACTATAGCATTAATAATATTGCTATAGTTAATACTATTGACTTTTAATACTAAATATAGTTCTCATATGAATAAAAATCATGTTATAATCATAATCTGTCTAAAAAAAATTGACCTTTCTACAATAGAAAAATGAGTAGAATACTTGCATTTATCTATGGATTAACTTGTTATATAATATTTTTTATAACTTTTATTTATGCAATTGGTTTTATTGGGAATTTAATAGTACCAAAAACACTTGATTCAGACTTAAATGCTTCTTTAATTGAGAGTATATTAATTGATGTTTTATTAATCGCTGTGTTTGCTATTCAGCATAGTTTAATGGCTCGTCAGAGTTTCAAGGAATGGTGGAAAAAAATTATTCCCAATTCTATTGAACGTAGCACTTATGTTTTAATGTCAAGTTTGGCATTATTATTATTATTTGGGCAATGGCATGGTCTAGGTGGAATTATTTGGAATATACAAAACCCCATAATTTCTAATATTATTTATGGTATTTTTGCTTTGGGTTGGTTAATTGCTTTACTCAGCACATTTATGATTAACCATTTTGATTTATTTGGTTTGCGACAAGTATATTTATATTTGCGCGGTCAAGAATATAAATATTTAGGATTTAGAACTCCGGGGTTTTACAAATATGTTCGTCATCCGATTATGTTAGGTTTTGTTATTGCTTTTTGGGCAACTCCAATTATGACAATTTCTCATCTGATTTTTGCTCTAGCTTTAACTATTTATATGTTAGTAGGTATTAAATTAGAAGAGGCAGATATGATTTCGATTTATGGAAATTTATATCAGGAATATCAGGCACAAGTTTCTATGTTGATTCCGTTACCAAAACAAAAATTAAATCATCAAAAAATTCAGGAATAATTGTTATATTCAGTTAGGATATAAGATTATTTCCCTATTGATAACTTCCTTCAGCTTTTCCAGCAATTAATTGGGAATAAGACTGATGTTTAATTAATTTTGGTTTACCATTTAATTCCGTAATTATGATTCACAGAAAGATTAAATATTTAGCTGTAACTCAAGATTGTTTTAGTTAAATTTTTTGGTAGTGGTGCATTGTCATTATTTTTGTGACCAGGTAAAAAAGTGGGAGCATCTTGCTCCTTTACCAGGTATTCCTTTTTCCTCTATACCATTACTATTCAGAACTACCAATTTTTTGATGGGTGAATACTCATTTAGTAAAACAGGTAATAGTGATCGGCAATGCTAGGCGCTCGCCTCTATAAATCTGATTTTTTTTACTTAATTATCGTAGAAAATTTCTGAACAACAATAAGGAAAAATTGTATAAAATAATTTATTTTCTCTTGAACAAACTTAACGTTCTCAACTCAACTATGATGAGTTTCCTACAACTTTATAAAATATTTGTCGTACTATGAATCAACCACAACTAACAATCAACAACAGTAACGAAAATTTGTGTGAAATAATCCATCAACGCATTTCTGAATCTCCAAAAAAACAGATTACTTTTGCTGAATATATGGATTTAGTTTTATACCATCCCCAACATGGTTATTATGTAACTCATCCTGTAAATATTGGCAAAGAAGGAGACTTTTTAACTTCTCCTCATTGGGGTAACGACTTTGGAGAATTATTAGCAGAACAATTTTGGCAAATGTGGCATATTTTCCAAAGACCTAATAATTTTACTCTTGTAGAAATGGGTGCTGGTAAAGGGATTTTAGCAGAGCAAATTTTAGGTTATATCCAACAAACACATTTAGATTTTTTCCAAACTATTGAATATCTGATTATTGAAAAATCAGAAGTTTTAAAAGCCGAACAAAAACAAAGGTTACAGTCATATCAAGTACGCTGGAGTGACTGGGATGAAATTTCCCATAATTCCATTACAGGTTGTTTCTTTTCTAATGAGTTGGTAGATGCTTTTCCGGTGCATAAATTTAGAATAGAAGCTCAGGAAATTCGAGAAATTTATGTCACCTCTGACTC
>JBFRWR010000467.1:0-20218 GCA_051439685.1 Trichodesmium sp. | reverse complement strand
TTTATCTCTATTTCCTGTTTTTTGTTCTTTCTCTCAACTAGGAAATTTATTTGGCATGACTAATTAACTAATAAATATCTCTAAAACAAAAGGAGTAGGGTAAATAGTTGATGATTTATGGGGGATAGTTAATTATATTTTTGATTATTGGAGATTGATCATACTTGAAATCAGGCATTTATATATAGCAATTCCTAAGCGTCAGTTGTACCTCGTTAGTACAGAATATGCTGTAAATTTCATGGTTATCAAATGACAATATTTCTGATTTCAAGTATTACTTAATCAAACTATATTTCGAGATATATCAATATCAACTACATATTTTGACAATTCTCGCAAAGTAAATTTTAAAAAAGTAAATTACAAAGTATTTATATAGTAATTCCCACAAGGAGTTATGTACAAAATTCCTTTTTTTTTAGGGAGCAGGGAGGATGAGGGAATGGGAAGTATAAAAGAATAAAAAAACTATAAATCATTAGCTTTAACAACGCTATAGTAATTTCTAAAAAGTTTGAGGTAGCTGGATTCGTTTGTTTTAGTCACTAGGGAATAGGGAATATACAATAAGAGAAATAACTATCTCAGTAAATTGAAAAAAGCTAGATACAAATTAATAGTAGTTATCTGGATATTGATTTTGCTGTTGATATTTTTGATAGTCGTACTTTGGATATTTAGGTTGATACTCAGAAGGATAATATGATGTTTCTGGCTGCTCAATCTTTATCTTATTCTCATTATCATTAGAAGAATAATTATAGGGAGGTAATTCAGTTGGCAAATCAACAGAATCATCTGTTTTTTCTGATAAGTAATTATCCTGATTATAGTCAGAAAAACTATTTGGTAAAACTTCATTTTCCTCAATCTTTGGCTTTGGTAATTTATTCAATTCTGGTGGAACTGTAGAGTAAGTTTTCACAGAAGGAGAATCAAATAGAGGACTAGATGGATCTTGATTTCGGAAAGTTTGATTTTGCTCTTTCTTCAGACTTTCTAATAAATTAGCTGATGTTAAAGATGCTGTTTTATTATTAGTTTTAGCATAGCTGTAACGCAAAGCCATATCAAAACCTATCCAGCCAAAAGTTGCAGCAGTAAATACAAATAATAAGAAAATTGTTACTTGTAAAGAAAGTTGATTAATCCAAGCAAATTTATGCTCTCTATTACTTGGAGTATAAACCTGAAACTTATTTGCTTCTATATTTATTTTGTTAACTGTTTGCATCTTCGCTTTATTAGTACCATAATTTTCTTGTTGATGATTAACAGTTTGCCCTGATTTAATATCTACTAATTGATGATTATTAACTAGACTATTTATCTCTCTGAGAGAGCTATTTTTTGGTTTTTCCTCTAAAATATTTGATTCATTCAAAAGAATTGCAAACCAATCTTCTACAGTTTGAGGTCGTTTTTGAGCATCTATTTCTAATCCTCTCAGAATAATATTCTCAATACCTGGAGAAAGATGAGGTTGAAGTGAATTTAACTCTTTTGTAAAAAATTTAAGTGTTTGAGGAGCAGCTAGACTCAGGCGTAAAGGTGCAGGAGTAGGAGCCTTTCCCGTAAGTAAATAGTATAATGTAGCTGTTAAACCATAAATGTCCGTTGCGGGAGTCAAAGTCTTTTGTGGATTGCATTGTTCAGGCGCTGCATATCCCAGAGAAAATAAATTAGTATGAGTTTGCCTAATTCCAGGAGTTAAGTCACAAGCAAAACCAAAATCACTAAGTACAACTATATTAGTCCCCGCTCGCCTAATAATGTTCTTCGGTTGTATATCCCGATGTAAAAGTCCATTTTTGTGGACTAATGACAGAGCTGAGGCAATTTGCTGTATATAATGTACGGCTTGTTTAGGATGTAAATTCTGACCAGAATTTATTAATTCAGCCAAACTTTGACCAGGAATATAGTCCATTACCAGAAAAAATAGACCATCTTCCTCAAAACAGTCCCATACTCTAGCTATGTTAGGATGCCCAGAGTTGGCCAGAATACTAACTTCACTTGTAAATTGACGTTGAAATTGAGCAAAATCTTGATGCTGTCGCAGACTTTGATTGAGAGTTTTTAGGACAACAATTTGGTTGAATTGATGATCGATGGCTCGGTAAGTTATACCAAACCCACCTTGGCCTAAAATACTATTAATAGTATATTTTCCTTTTTGAAGGACTAATCCTGTCTGAAGATTCATAAATACTAATTTTTATAAAAGCGTTACAGCTCAGAATACAACAAGATTCTTATTGTTGATTCTGCTCGATTGATTATAGATTAGGTTTTTATAAATGGTAAAATTTGGCCCAGAGAATAAGTTACGTTCAATAATTAATAATTAATAATTAATAATTACCTCTTCTTATAGAACCCATTTGGTATCTTTACAAAAGTGAGGATTAGGAGACAGGAAACAGGAGACAGGAGACAGGAGACAGGAGTTCCCGAAATAGAATAGGGAAAAAAGTATAAAAATAGCCCTCATCTCCCCATCTCTCCAGCTAATTTTATAGATCCAAAATGGGTTCTATAAAGAAGAGGATTGGCTAAAAGGAATTTTTTTTCTTTTTTCTCCATGAATGGAGAGGCTTTATACCTTAAATTTTCCCGTAAAAGGGTTTTGTAAGTTATTAGCACTCTTATTAAATTGATATAGCGGTAGGGAAATAGGGATGTGCATATTAACGAAGTCAGAAGTCAGAAGTTGTTTTTGTAACGGGGATTAGAGCAAAACTCCAAAAACATTTCGCCTTAAAAGGTGGGACTTTAGACCCAATTATTTTGGTAATGGTATGAAAAGTCTGGGGAGTGTGGGGGGTGTGGGAGGTGTGGGAAGATGGGGAGATGAGGAGATGGGGAGATTTTTCTACTTTTTTCCCTATTTTATTTCTCAATACCCTGACTCCTGACTCCTTTGGCAAAAACCCTGACCTTTGCAGAGATACGAAATGGCTTCTATAAAGGATAGCCTTGGATAGGGGATGAAAGAAAGAATCTTCAGTATTTCAATTCTAATGGTTTCCTACGGAATGCTGCGCAAACAGCCAGAGGTACTTTTAAGGAAGTTCCGCTCAGGAGGCTAATTTATTCTTGGTGTAAGACTATATTCAGTAGAACATTGCAGCATATAGTTTATAGTCAAATTTGCTAGGTAATATTCTTGTGGGAACGAAGTAAATGATATAGCACTACGTTAATTGGTTAGGACATTTATAAATTCTGGAACCCTTTAACAATCTACTATTCCCTATTCCCTATTCCGTAGCACTAAAACTGATAACTGAAATGACTGCTATATATCTGGAGGTATAGTTGTGAGGATTGAGTAAATTAGTTGAGAAGTAGACTGAAATAACTGAATCAGGTAATCTAACCCAGTAAGTATTAAAGATTCTTAAAAACAAAAATCAATAAAAGTAAAATACTGATGCGGAAGAAAAATTTTGGTTCTGTACTTAGTCCAGTTGCCGAAGATTTGGTACTAGGTTTGCCAGTACATTGTATTGATGACTATGTTGGTTGCTTACTTTCTCGATTAGATGCGGGACTAGGAACTCATGTAGTAACGCTGAATGCGGAAATGGCGATGCAGGGCGAGAAAAATTCCGTATTGGCTGAGATAATTCGTCAAGCTGAATTGGTTGTTCCTGATGGAGCTGGGGTAGTTTTATCTTTAAAGCTTAAGGGTAAATCTATCCGGCGTTGTCCTGGTATTGAATTAGCAGAGGGTATTTTGTGCCAAATGCCGAAACATAATCCAGATAATTTAGTATTTTTTTATGGGGGAAAACCAGGGGTGGCGATGAAAGCTGCTGAGACTTGGCAACAAAAAGTGCCTGAGTTGGGGTTCGCTTGTCAGCATGGTTATTTATCTCTATCGGAAGAGAAGGAATTATTACAGACTTTGGGACAATTACAACCAAGGTTAATATTTGTTGGTTTAGGAGTTCCGCGTCAAGAGTTGTGGATTGCAGAACATAGACATATTTGCCCTCAAGCAATCTGGATTGGTGTTGGTGGTAGTTTGGATATATGGGCTGGTGTGAAGAAAAGGGCGCCTGCTTGGTTTTGTAATAATTCTTTGGAGTGGTTATATCGGCTTTATCAGGAACCTTGGCGTTGGCGACGAATGTTGTCTCTACCCATATTTGCCTGGAAAAGTTTGATAGATTTAAAATTTTAGACAGAAATAGCCAGAATAATACTAATCTAAGAAAATTTAACTGATTTTTAGTAAAAAGTCAATAATTAGAAGGAATAAAAAATTATGAAGTTTGAAAATGAGTATCAACAATGTTTAGAAAAATTGCATTGGGCAACTCAGGAATTAGAGGTAGAAGTTGCACCAGAAAAACTTGCTGAAATTGCTGAGTTAATTGTACAACCAATGACTGGTCCTTGGCGTTATTTTCATACTCCGAATCATATATTTGAAGTGGGAGGTTCTGAAGATGCGATTGAAGTATTAGCTGCTTTATTTCACGATGTAGTTTATATACAAGTAGACCATAGTGTTAATTTTAATCTCAGTTATTATATTGCTCCTTATGTTCAGGAAGCACAGGGAAAGTTAAAAATTAGGGAAAAAAATGAATTGCCTAATGATCATATTTTTGAGATGGTAACATCAATTTTTGGTTTTGCTGCTGGTGAGTTTTTATTACCTTTTGGCGGTCAAAATGAGTTTATGAGCGCTGTGGTTGCAGCTAAAGCAATGGAAAGTTTTTTGACACCTAAACATTTATTTGAAATTATTGCTTGTATTCAGGCTACTATTCCATTTCAACCTATTTCTCAAGATGGTTTAAATGCTACCGAACGTCTCTATCAAAAACTTCAAAAAACTAACAGTAAATTCAACATTAATTTAACGAATGCTGAACTAGATAAAACAATCAAAAAAACAGTAAGATTGTCTAATCGAGATGTCAGTGGTTTTGGTTCTCCTAGCTCAATTTTTCTAGATAATACCTGGAATTTATTGCCGGAAACTAATCATAATCTTGCTAATGGTAATTCTTATACTGTTTGTGAATATCGTACTGCTTTAGGAAAAACAGAAGGATTTATTAGTTATTTGAATCCCGAATTGATTTTCCGCAAATTTGATGGAGAACCAGACGATCAGACTTATCAAAACTGGGTTAATCAGGCAAAAAAGAATATTGAAATTGCTAAAGTTTATCTGGCAAGTAAAATTTTTACTCTGACTTTTATTGAGGCATTATCTATGCGCTTAGGATTGAATATTCCTCTTTCGACAATGGTAGGAGAATTGCCGACTCAAGGACATACTCCGGCTCATTTAGAGGATTTTTTACCAGATATTCAGAATCCTTATCAATGTCAAAATTCTTTAGAATCTGAAGTATTAATTTTGTTGGAGGATGGGCGGAGTTTAAATGCAGATTATGATATGAGAAATTCACCATTGAGTACATATATGGTTAAATATATAGGATTTGATGAAGTTAAAAAACAGAGAAAAAGAATTAATGATTTTTTGGAAAAAAATGTTTCTGCGGAAGAGTTTATTGATGGTTGCAATTCAAGTTTAGTTAAGACGGTTATTGAGGGAATTTTAGATTTATTTGAGAGTCGTAAGCAAGCAATTCAGGGAGTCAAAAAAGGGAAGTATATCAACGGTAATCAAAATCACTAATAGACATATTGTCCGAAAAAAACATAACATATTTTAGACAGCAACTTTAGGTTATATTTTTCATAAAGGGATCGGGATAAGCCAAATTTTCTGTTCTATCTTGTGGATTTTCGCAATAATATAAGCTGCACAGAATTATAAAATTCATTAACTGGTCTATTTGTATCTACTGGACTGAAACAACTAATGGGTATGGGGACTAATCTTTGGGGCGGGTTTATTTCATCATAATAGTTAAATTCGTGAATTTAAAGTAGAACTCGCCCCTACATATTGCAACATTTTAGGCACATCACTACAGTCAACTTGATCGTTATGATTATGTAAAGAATTTTAAATGGTTTATATTAATTACCTATGCAAAATTAATTGAACATTTTTCAGAAAGTAGGGAGTAGGGAGTAGGGTAAAAATATATTTATCTACTTTAATCAATAAATTAAAAATAATTTGCCCCACCTACTTCACCTCAAAAGCAAATATACAATTAATTTTGGTTGACTACTTAGAATAACAGTAAAACCTCAAGTTAAATTAAAATAGCATAATGTGTGCTTTTAAGTGAACTATCAAAATATGACTGAAATAGCAGACAAATTACTTAAACAGGGAATTTCTGAATATCAAAATCATCAATTTGAAACAGCTTTGAAATCTTGGAAACAAGCCTTAGCTATTTATCAAGAAATTTCAGATATTCGTAAACAAGGTGCAGCTTTAGGAAATATTGGTGTAGCTTATGAGGCATTATCAAACTATCAGTTAGCTATAGAATTTTATGAACAACACTTAAATATTGCTAGAGAACTTCAAAACCCAGAAGCAGAAGCAAAAGCTTTAAGTAATTTAGGTAATGCTTATTATGCTCTAGAAAATTATCAACAAGCAATTAAATATCAACAACAACGTTTAGCAATTTCTGAGAAAATTCAAGACGAATTTGCCATAGAACAAGCTTATTCTAGTTTAGGCATAGCTTATCATTCTTTAGGAGATTTATCCCTAGCCAAAGAATTTTATCAGCGACAATTAGCTATTGCCAAAAAAATAGATAATTACACTAGCCAAGGAGATGCTTTATTTAATCTTAGATTAGTATATGAATTAATGGAAAATAGGGAAAAAGTAGCAGAATTAAAACAACAACAAATTGCCATCGCCAAAGAATTATTATCCAAACAATTAAGCAATAACTTGACAGAAATTGCCCAAACTTTAGCTCTAAATTTGACAGAAGATTTTGCTGGTACAGATTTAAGCTCTATGAACCTTGAATATACTAATTTAATTGGGGCTAACTTACAAAAGACTAACTTCAGTAGGGCTAATTTAACTTTAGCCGATCTGAGTGGGGCAAATCTGACAGAGGCTAACTTAAGTCATGCTAATCTGTGTAATGCTAATCTACGAGATGCGAAACTTTTAGGAGCAAATCTTGCAAGTGCTGATTTACGGACAAAATTACCCCGTGTAGATTTGAGTTATGCTAATCTCAGGAATGCAGACTTGAGTAGTGCTTATCTCCCTAATGCCAAGTTAGTTAATGCAGATTTAAGTCACGCTTCTTTAGAAAATGCTGACTTGAGTGGAGTTAATTTAACTGGGGCTAATTTAAGGGGGGCAAATTTAAAACGGACAGATTTAAAAGAGGCAATTTTGGAGAAGGCTATATTTGCCAAAAATCTGGGCATTTCTGAAAATAAGATGCAGGAGTTGATGGCGCGAGGTGCGTTTTTTAAGATTTGAGATTAGCAGAACTTAGGCATTTTTAAGCGATAAACACTACATAGCTATAACGTTATAGTTTTTTAACCCTCTATATAGGGCTGGCTGATTAAATCTCAAACCATTGACAGATCAAGGTATTGGCTTTTTTAGGTTGGGAAAAAGTACCTAGTTTTGAGCTGCTTGATGCTCAAACAGTTAGGATTTTGGCCAAGATTTGAGCAAAAAAATTACTCCCCTACACTCCCCTACTCCCCTGCTCCTTCAAAAAGACTTCTGAGTGCAAACTCTATATACTGTCTTTGTGTAAGTCTTAAGTAGCAAAGTTAATGAGATATAGGCTATTTTTCCTGACTCCTGACTCCTGACTCCTGACTCCTGACTACCAAGATTCAACAACACCGAAAAATAGGTTAAAACTGACTTTCATCGACTGAAAACTGCTATAACAATTAAGAATATAGCTGATAAAATTTTTGTTTCTATGAGTAGTATAGAAGGATTATGGCCTCATAATATTAGCCCAAATAGACTCGCTGTGTTAGAAAGAAAATTAGTCCTGTGGTTGCGATCGCAGGATTTAAACTTAGGATTAACTGATGACTCATTACAATATAAATCTACAGAAGATTTACAAAGTTTGATGTTGTCTGCAACTGCTAAGGGATGTGATTTTTCTCAGTTTAGAATTATTAGTAAGAATGTAGTTGAGGCAAATACAGAAGATTTATTGGAGTTAGCAAGTATTGCTGGTTTAAATGCTGCTGAAGATTTTGCTGGTGCTAAGTTATTAGGGGTTAATTTATGTGGTGTTGATTTGAGTGGGGCAAATTTGCAGGGAGCTTATCTACGAGGTGCAGATTTAAGTGATGCGGATTTAAGTGAAGCTAACCTTGGTAAAGTAAATTTAGGTGGTGGAGATTTGAGTGGAGCTTTGTTAAGTAATGCAGATTTAAGTGATGCTAATTTACATCGTGTAAGTTTAGCTTTGGCTAATTTGAGTGGTGCTAATTTGAGTGGTGCTAATTTGAGCAATGCTAATTTAAGTAATGCTAATTTGAGTGATGCTAATTTAAGCGATGTTAACTTAAATAATGCAGATTTAAGTAACGCGGGATTAGCATTAACAAATTTAAAAGGAGCTAATTTTGATGATGCAAAAGTAGAGAATGCTAGGTTATGGCATGATGCTGGTTTATCGGAGGAAATGAAGGAAGATTTGATTAGGCGCGGAGCGGTTTTTGAGGATGCTTAGTTCTCTCAAAAATTCAGGGATAAATTTATTAATTTTACCAATACTTTTATATTTATCCTAATTTGCAAAATTATTGTTCTTTCATCTCCTAATAGACTGTTTGTCAAATAAGTATTTAAGAGAACGAATAGTGACTAAAATCCCAAATTGGCAAGATTTCAATTCTTTGAAATCCAGTGAGTAGATAGATATTAGTTCATTAATGGATAATTGATAATTGATAATTGATAATGGATAATTGATAATTGATAATTACTTCTGGTTAAAACCGTTCTTGATTGAATATAAGGAAATATTCTTTCTTTTTTTCCCCTTGAACGGGGAGGCTTTTAACCTGAATTATTTAATTAATAATTATTCGGTAAATATATTCCTTAGATTTGGAAGTGAGAAATACAGCCTATTCCACCTTGGTGAGGTACACCCACGCGAAAAATCGTATTGGATAGATTTAATTATTAATATCTGTACTTCATATACTTGGAATCTGCTGTATTTGTGTTGATTTCTTCCTCCCTAATCCCTATCTCATTTTTATCTTTCCTGATACATTTAATCTCTAACAACTTAAGATATACCACCTTGTTATCTATCTAAATAAATTGAGATTTAGTATTACTTGCTTTAGGTATTTTACCAGCCAAGTAAATATTTCATATATTAAACAACTAAAGCAATTATTACTTATGGAATTTCAATCAAGAAAAATTAGGGCGTTGTACAATCAGGAATGATGAAGTCTAAAAGTAGATATTTTTATATAATTCTTTTCTTCATATATGTACAGTTTAAAATCTATTATCCTTCTTTAATATGCAACCCCAAAATCATAGTAGCTTTCGCAAAGGTAGACTACAGACATCAAGATAATTATGTTTAAAATTTTATAAGTTACTGCTCTGATATAGGGTTTCTCAAGCTCGTGAGGTACATTTATCTTTAATGTCTTTTTATTTAGGGCTTGCTGATTAAATTTCACAGTATTTACAGATAAAGGTTTTAGCCTTTTTAGGTTGGGAAAAAGTACCAGGTTTTGAGCTGCTTAATGCTGAAAAATTTAGTATTTTTATCAAGAGTTGGGAAAAAAAATTACTCATCCCCTACTCTCTCGCTCCCTTACTCTCACAGGGGTAGGTTTTTTACCTTTAATTTAAAAGAGGAACCATTATTTCTCTGATGTTATCTGTCTCCCCACACTTCCCACACTTCCCACACTTCCCACACTCTCCACACTTCCCACACTTCCCACACCTCCCAGCGTCCCTACACTCTGCTTTTTTCAGCAACCCCTATTTAGGATTACTATAGTTGTATTTTATGTTAATCAAAACCCCTATAATAATCAATCTTCCCCTTTAGATAATGAAAACCTTCTTCGTTTTTCTTTTTTTCTCTTCCTGCTATGATGAATAGCTTTTTTATGATAATTATTGTAATCAAAAATGTTATGATTAATAATTAGACTAGACTAAAAAAATTCAACCATTGCCCTCAAATAATTTCTAACTTTAAGGAGTAGGTAGCTATATTATGGCTAACCAAAAGTCACTTAATCAACTGCAGAAACTAATTCAAAATTCCACTCATCAAGTAATCAATCATAGCGATGAAACTAGCAACGAAAAATTGACTAACAATTTTGCTGGGATAAATCTTGAGTATGCAGATCTAAGTCTTAGTGATTTAGATGATATTAATTTAAGCGAAGCTATTCTTAGAGGTGCTTATCTACTTTGCGCTAATCTCAAAAGAGCTAACTTTAGTAATAGCGATCTAAGTAATGCTAACTTGAGTGGAGCAATAATGTGGTTTGCTAACCTGAGCAAAGTTAACTTAAAAGGAGCAGATCTTAGAGGCGCTAGTTTAAGAGATTGTAATCTAGAAAATACTAACCTAGAAAATGCTAATCTCTGGCGTAGTGATCTGACAAATGCAAAATTAATTCAGGCAAATTTTACTCATGCTAATTTAATTCGTGCTAATCTCAAAAATACAAATCTTACCAATACTAACTTTAGTTATGCTGAACTAAATGATGCTAATTTAAGTGAAGCTAATCTTACAGGTACTAATTTTAGTCATGGTAATTTGACGGCTGTAAATTTTAAAGATTCTAATCTAGAAAAAGCCAACTTATCAAATGTTAAGCTTGTTAGAAGTCTATTAAACCGTGCTAATTTAAGTTATGCTAACCTCGAAAATTCTAATCTTTATTATGCTAACTTAAGTGATGCTAATCTTAATTACACAAAATTGAATAATACTAACTTAAATCATGTTAATTTTAGAGGAGTAAAAATTAATCATCAAACAGAGTTAGATCATAAATGGTATCTGGTTTGGGATATTGTTAATCATGGTGCTTATGGTAGAAATTTAAGTACAGTTAATCTGGAAAATTCCGATCTTAAAGGTGCAAATATAGGTGCTGCTAATTTAAGTAATGCTAATCTAGAAAATGTAAATCTAAGATATGGCAACCTGAGTAGCAGTAACTTGACAAAGACTAAGCTAAATAATTCTAATTTGGCAGATGTCAATTTAATTAAAGCTAATTTAGATCATGCAAATATGCAAGGTGCTAACCTAACTAATACTTTATTATTTAATGCGATTTTAACAGGTGCATTATTGAATAAAGCTCAATTATGTAAAACCCAGTTATGTGATGCGGAATTATCAAATGCAACATTAATGATGGCAAATCTGAGAAATGCTAACTTGAGAAATGCTAGATTATTAGGAGTTGATTTACGGGAAGCGAAACTGGAAGGGGCAGAATTAGAAGGTGCTATATTTGGTAATAATCTGGGAATTTCTGAGGAAATAAAGCAGGATTTAATTAAACGTGGAGCTATTTTTAAGGATTAATATTAGGTATGGATAATTGATAATGGATAATGGATAATTGATAATTGATAATGGATAATGGATAATGGATAATTGATAATTGATAATTGATAATTGATAATTGATAATTGATAATTGATAATTAAACATCTCCAAAAATCAAAATTAAAATTAATTATTATCCAGAAATCATCAATTTTTTATACCTGTTTCCTGTTAGCAGTTCCATCTTTGCTAATTAATAATTACCTCTGGTTAAAAGCATCAGAATGAATATAATAAAATATTATTTCTTTTTTCTCCTTAAAAGGAGAAGCTTTATTTATACCGTGATTTTTTGGTAATTCCTAAAAGGTATCATAGACAAAATTTGTTTTTTCTAGGGAGTAGTCATTTAACAAACAGGAAATAGAAAAGAAGGAAAACAACTGTATCTCAGTAATTTGGGAAAAGCTATCATCCGCCAAGAAATAAATTTCTTGGCTGAAAGCAGAAGTCATCTTTAGATGACTGAATATAGTTGATTTATTATGGCTAATGAATGATACTTGATATTACCATTTAAAATCAAAAATCCTAATGTTTACTTAATTTATTAACCCCAAAAATTATCCGACTAAATCTTCAATTGCATCTACATTACTTGGCAATTCTTTAGTCAAAACTTCAGCACCTTCCCTAGTAACTAAAACATCATCCTCAATCCTAATACCTCGGACATCAGAAAATTTTTCTAGTTTTTCCCAATTGACAATATTCTGATATTTTTCACGCATTTCTGGGTTATTTAAAATTCCAGGAACCTGATAAAAACCAGGTTCAATTGTGACTAACATTCCGGGAATTAACTGACGATTTAATCTAAGAAAACCTAAACCAAAACGACTACTACGTTCCCGACCAATTTCATATTCTGCTAAATCTCCTAAATCTTCCATATCGTGAACATCTAAACCTAATAAATGACCAATTCCGTGAGGAAAAAATAAGGCATGAGCATCCATTTCTACTAAGTTTTCTGCTTTACCTTTTAAAATTCCTAAATTAACTAATCCTTCGGCAATAACTTGAGCTGCTAATAAATGAATATCTAAATATTCTACACCTGGTTTAACTTGAGAAATACAATTATCATGGGCAGCTAAAACTACATCGTAAATATCTCTTTGTGTGGGAGAAAATTTACCAGAAACAGGCCAGGTTCGAGTTACATCACTTGCCCAACCTAATGTTGTTTCTGCTCCCACATCTGCTAATAGTAAATCTCCTGTTTGTAGAGGATGATAATATTCTTCATTGTGCAAAACTTCCCCATGTACAGTCACAATACTGCCATAAGCACAAGTCATATTATGAGAAATAATAATACTATCCATTGCAGCACGAATATTTGCTTCAAATTTAGCATTTTTTGTAGCAGTCATTCCTGCTTTATGAGCTTCCACTGTGACTGCTGCTGTTTGTCTTATTTCTGTTAAAGCTATATCATCATGGCTAAGTCTTAAAGAGATAATTGCTTTGGTTAATTCTAAGTCGATTTCTTGTGGTTTATTAGAGGGAAAAATATCACGATTTAAAATATCAGATTGAGTGATTTTTGTAGTAGGATTTTGTACAGAAATAGTTGCTGCATTTGCGGCATGAAATTTTAATTCTGCCATAGGAAAAGCAGCATCAGCTCCAATAATTTCTGCTAGGCGATCGCGTGAAGGTATTTCTCCGTGCCAAAGTAGGTTACTTGGCGGTGGATTATCCATAAATAGTTGTAGTTTTCCTGCTTCTAAACGAATAGCAGCATCTTCAATAGGTAGACCACCAAAATAAAGAAAATGACTGCTACAACGGAAGGGAAATCTATTAGCTGGAAAGTTACGGGAATAACGATTGCCTGACCAAAGTATGGCGGGGAAATCAATTATTTTTGCTAATTTTTGTCGTCTATTACGAAGTGTTTTTGCTAGATTAGTATGATTGGTTGGAATTTGCATAATTATCAGAAATAATAAATTAACTAGATAGTGTAAAGTTACAGGAATAACTATTGCTAGATCAGCCTTTCAGCTATCTAAAAGTTTGAAACTTTCTATTGAGAAATGTAGGTGCTTTCATTAATTGATAATTACAAGAATGTTAAAACCGTTACGGAATTGAAGAGCAGGAAATATTATTTCTTCTCTTGGTCGATTGGATATGGCGTTAACGAAGTGGCTCTGAAAGAGCGGGAGGCCTCGCCATCCCATCCTAACGGACTGCTCCGCAAACGACCGCTTTTTTCCCCTGAAAAGGGGAGGCTTTAAACCAAAATTATTTAATTATTCATAAAATAATTAATAATTAAATAATTAATAATTCGGTAAGCCTTTTCCCTTAATACTTTCAGTCTTGAAAGCAAATCATTATTTGGGAAAAATTTGTACTCTCCAGAAATTAAAATGATAAAAGATAAAGCTAATTTATCTTAGACGAGCATACAATAATTTTATAACGAATAGCTAATAATGAAGTTACTCTGCAAGAGGATAGCTAACAGCTATCAGACTTACGCAGTGGCACTATAGATAGTGAAGGAAAACTATAACGTTGTATATATGTAGTGTTTAGAACTCAAAAATGCGTAAATCCTGAGCTAAATACTTATACCAAAGTGAAATAGTATTATACGATTTAAAAAAAAGAATGTTACTAATAATAAGGGCAATAAAAATATTTTACAGGAGATGTACTTTTGACAAAAAGATGATTTACAGCATAAAAAATGGTCTTGAAGCAATTCATTATAATTCCTGACTCCTGATTCGTAAAAAGTTCCTTAGCTATTTGTAGTCAACATTTATCAAATTGGTATTAGACCACTAATCTTAGATCATGTCATAATTTTTGATGATTAGCAGTCCTCATAACTGATGATTTTACAAAGATTAGTAATTTGTGATTAGATAAATTTCAAGCTCAAGTATAATACTTGTGACTAGAAAAAATCAATTATCTAATCTAATATTTACCATGATTCTATAGAGTAAAAAAACTATAAACTAAACTAGAAAAAGAAAATGTCAAGTATAAAATTTTGGATAGCTACATTAACCTTTTTATTAACCCCAATAATTATTATATCTGAACCTAACATAACAGAAGCAAAAGCTAATCAGAGTATTGTCGAACAAAATAATTTTTTTCAACTAACTCAAGCCAAGTCAACAGAAAATTTACAAGAAATTATTGGAGAAGATTCACAACTAGAAAAAATAGCAGAAGGTTTCAAATTTACTGAAGGACCTGTCTGGCATCCAGAAGGTTTTTTATTGTTTAGCGATATTCCCGCAAATACTATTTATCAATGGCAACCGAATCAAGGAGTTAAAGTATTTCGGAATCCTTCTGGAAATGCTAATGGTAATACACTAGATTTACAAGGAAGATTAATTACTGGTGAACATAGTAATCGTCGAGTATCCCGCACTGAAAAAGATGGAAAAATAGTCACAATTGTTGATGAATATCAAGGTAAACGTCTGAATAGTCCGAATGATTTAGTTGTCAAATCAGATGGTAGTATTTATTTTACCGATCCTCCTTATGGAATTAAATCAGAACAAGAACAATTAGGTTTTTATGGTGTTTATAAAATTGCACCAGATGGTAAATTAACTTTATTAGTTGATGATTTTGTTCGCCCTAATGGTATTGCTCTCTCTGCTGATGAAACTAAACTATATGTTAATGATTCTGAAAAAGGTCATATTCGTGTTTTTGATATTAAGTCAGATGGAACTTTAGAAAATGGCAGAGTTTTTGGTGAGTTAAAAGACCCGAATAAATCTGGGGTTCCTGATGGAATGAAAGTAGATTTACAGGGCAATATTTATAGTACCGGACCGGGAGGAGTTTGGGTTTTTTCTGCATCGGGAAAGTTATTAGGAATTATTGCTGTGCCTGAGAAAGTTGCTAATTTAGCATGGGGAAATGATGACTATAAAACTCTTTATTTAACAGCTAGTAAAAGTCTTTATCGAATTACTCTTAAAGTTGCCGGAGTTAGACCTAGTGGTATGAGGTAGTAGATTATTTCAGTTATCAGTTATCAATTATCAGTTCTTAGTTATTATACAATTTATCAAAAAGAATTATATGTTTAATTGACTGGGGAATGTGGGAAGTGTAGGAGGTATGGGCAAAGGTAAAAGTAGAAATAATATATACTAACTAAACTCAAATTGTCACTGCGAGACTTGAAATCTTGGTAACTATTAAACTTTTGAAGTATAGCTCAAGCATAGCATTGCTTTTAGTAATTGGTATTAGTTATCAGTATCTCCGGTTAAAATCTGAGGCTTGAAATATAGCATTCCTATTTTATTTGTGTATAAAAACCTTACCACTTTTAGGGAACAAAGAACAGTGAACAGGCGGAATTTTCAGTTTTTTTATCTACTTTTTGATTACCCGCAACCTATGCGCGGATTGCTATACTTAAAGTTGTTTTTTTTCATCCCCTATCCAAGAGTAGAATTTTGGCTCGGATGCACAAATACAGCGGATTTATTCTCCGTGAGGTACGATTCTGACAGGCAAGATGCCTGTGTTACAAAGTTTTTATAATATATTTATACCTCATAACACGCGGAATCTGCTGTAATTGGAATTAGGAATAAAATTTTATTACTAATTTAGTACCAGTTCTTTTTTTTTGCTTTTAAAGTGATAATTATTTAGGTTTTTTCCGCTATTTACAAAAAATATTAACTTAAAATATCTAGAATAACCTGCAATTAATAGCAAATCTAATGTTGAAAAAATATCTATCTGAAGCATCATCTCAAACAGCATTTCTCGGTTATAACTTTCTGCCAATTAATGCTTGGAAAATACTGTCAAATCCTACGGCTGAAATACTGGCATTTTTTCACAACTATCAAATTCACAAAAATATTAAATATTTAACAGTTAATAATTATGATTTAAAGCTAGATATTTATCAATCTCTTAAATCAAAACCACAACCCACAGTAATTTTTATTCACGGTGGAGGTTGGGTAGATCGTCCTAGAGAAGTAGAACTATTTTTTTTATTGCCATATCTGAAAATGGGTTTTTCTATTGTCAATGTGGGGTATCGTTTAGCAGCACAGTCTTTAGCACCTGCTGCAGTTGCTGACTGTCGCTGTGCTTTACGTTGGGTGATTAGAAATGCAAAACAATATAATTTCGACCCAGAAAAAATCGTTGTTAGTGGGTTTTCTGCTGGTGGTCATTTAGCGATGACAACTGCTATGTTAACTGCTGATGATGGTTTTGATTCTTATTTTCCAGGTGATGAAGAATTGCAGGTGGCAGCGATCGTTAATTGGTATGGGATTACGGATGTCAAAGACTTGCTTGAGGGAGCAAATTTTCAAGACTATGCTTTGGAGTGGATGGGCAATCAGAGCGATCGCTTGGAAATAGCGGAGCGTGTTTCTCCTATTAATTATGTAAATTCTCAACTTCCACCTATTTTTACTGTTCATGGTGATGCGGATTTAAGTGTGCCATATAATCAGGCAGTAAAATTTCACGAAGCGCTTAATCAAGCTAATGTACCGAATCAATTATTAACTATTCCAGGGGGTGGTCATGGAGATTTTGGTTATAGTAAAAATCTAGATATTTATGAAAATATTGAATCTTTTCTCAGAAAATATGATTTGTTTAATTATTAAATAATTGAGGTTTAAAAGCTCTTATTTTCAAGAATAAATAGGAATATTTTTCCTTGTTAATTATTACAGCAGATTTAGGACTAATAAGGTTTGAGCATTTTCAAGTCTTTAGTTGAATAAAAAGTCATGCGTATAGGCGAGTAACTACCAATAAATAAATCATATCAGAATTTTTCGCAGAATGCAAGGCAAAAATCCTTTGCGCCGCCGATTTTTTTTCAGGAGCTTCAGAGAATGAAGATTTTTGGTTGTGGGTTTGGATGGCGATCGCTTCTCAAAATTGAGACACGGTTGGAACTGATAAGGATAGAAAGTCAGCGGTTGATTTTTTTTCGGAAGCTTCACAGAATGATTGGCGGTAATCTGGGCTTGGGTGGCGATCGCTCTGATTGTGATTAGTCTGAAAAATACTTTTCTTGCATTGAATAAATAGTCATGCGTATGGGCGAGTGACTACCAATAAATAAATCATATCAGAATTTTTCGCAGAATGCAAGCTAAATATCTTTGGATTTTTTGGAGCTTTAGAGAATGATAATGATGAGGAAAGAGAAAAAATGGTAGACAAGGATTCTGCTACGGGTGGATGGATGGATTAAGGAGTTTATTTTTACCTGTTTTGAAATTCCTTCAATAACCAAGGATAAACTTGACCTTGGTTTGTTTGGCAACTGCGCTGAAGTGCTTCTTCTAATAAAGAAATTGCTAAACCAGGCAAAACTTGAGACTGATCGATTTTTCTACTTCCTCCATTGGCAACTGCAAAAGCAATAATTTCTAAATTCTGTACGTCAACTATCCAATATTCAGAGACATTCATTGCTTCATACAACAAACGTTTTTCACCTTTATCATCTAATAGGGAAGTATTAGCAACTTCGACGACTAGGGTTGGTGGAGGATAAATATCTAGATCGATAATAAAAGTTCCCCTTGGAATAACATTTGCATTTTCAGCAATGTAATAAGAGACATCAGGTTGAGCAGCTAGATATTCGGTTTTGTCATAAGCGCCATTATCTAGTCCGTTGAGCATGATGTTTTTGGTGGCAGCAAACAGACCAACTCCTCCAATAAAAAATGCGTGGTCACTAGCATGAGCGCTGCCCACTGGTGGTATTTCGATTCTAAGTTTTCTGTTGTGATAGTAAACTTTGGCTTTTTCGTAAGTTGGGTCTTGAATAGTTTGGATATATTCTTGCCAAGTTGCTGTTACCCAGATATCTGTAGGTAGTTGGGTTTGGGTTTTGTTCATTGTTGAATAATTTTAATTTATTGCAGCAAGGGAATCTCAAAAAAATTTCGACGCGCTAACGTGCGACTCAAAGGAAAGAGGAAAGAAGGATAAAGGGGAAAAAGGGGAAAAGAAAAGAGGGGAAGAATCCTAGGAACGAGAGACAGACGAGAAGACGCGAAAACCAATATAGCCGATGGAGAGGTCCGCATTGCCACAGTAGCGCCTGGCACTCCGACAATCCCTAGAATAGTAGTACCAGCAACCGGAACGGAGCAGTCTTCCATTACTATCTCCTCCAGTTTCCCAAGCACTTCCGTCAGTAGGCGCTCCATTATAATTACCATGCCAAACATCCTGACACCATTCCAACACATTCCCGTGCATATCGTATAAACCAAAAGCATTGGGAGGAAAAGTTCCTACATCTGTTGTTTCTCCTCGACGTTTACCTTTAGGAGCAGTGCCATAAGGATACTCACCATTATAGTTAACCAACTCAGAAGTTATAGTTTCTCCAAAATAGAAAGGAGTAGTTGTACTAGCACGACAAGCATATTCCCACTGACTTTCACTGGGCAGGGTATAAGTTTTCTTAGTTTTCAAAGATAACTTTTGACAAAACTCTCTAGCTTTATGCCAATTCACACTTTCTACTGGGCGTTTCTCTCCGTTACAATTCCTTCTAAATAGTATTCCCTTTTTAAACTCAGAAGGATTTTCGCCCATAATGACTTGATATTGTTCTTGAGTAATAGGGTATTTACTCATATAAAAAGGTTGGAGAGTAACTTGATGTTGAGGACTTTCTTTCTTTTCTCTTCCCTCTTCATTTTCGGGCGAACCCATGAGGAAACTTCCCCCAGGAATATAAACCATTTCTAATTTAATTCCATTACCTAAATCTTCTACTTTTTGCCTAGCACTTCCCTGAGTACGCTTAGTAATATAGCCAGAGTTATCGACAGTAATAACTTCAAAAGTAAATAGCTCTCCTTTTTCTAATTCTGCTGTTGATTGTTGAGATGTTTTGAGTGAAGAAGTAGACTGTTTTTTGATTTGAGAGGTAGGCTGAATAAGAGACAAAATTTCTCCAACATTTTCAAACCTTTTCTTAGTCGCTCCGACAATCATTTTATCCAAGATTTCTCCAACTTCATCACTGACACTTGACTGTAAATAATCTCGCCACACCCAATCATTTTCACTAACATCAAATAAATCAAAAGGTTCTACTTGAGTTAATAAATGAATACAAGTCACACCCAAACTATAAATATCGCTAGCAAAAGTTGCTTTTCCTACTGCCTGTTCTGGTGCAACATATCCGGCAGAACCTATAACAGTTCCCGTCACAGCTAAAGCAGTCATTGTGGCATATTTCGCTGCCCCAAAATCTACCAATACTATATCTCCTCTATCTCCCCCCTTTCCAAGGGGGGCTGGGGGGGATTTCCTAATAATATTCTCTGGTTTAATATCTCGATGAATTACCTGATTAGAATGAATAAATTCCAACACAGGCAATAAACTTTTTAATAACTCTAAAATTTTACCTTCATTAAAAGCTCCCGACTCTTCCAACTCCTGCTGTAAATTTTTCCCGTCGATAAATTCTTGTACTAAATACTGTCGATTATCTTGAGTAAAGTATGCGAAAAGTTCGGGAATTTGTGGATGTCTACCTAAACCATCCAAACGTTCAGCTTCTTGAGCAAATAATTCAGCAGCTTTTTCTAAAGTTTTAGTTCCTTGTGCTTGAGGAAAAAATTGTTTAA
>JBFRWR010000466.1:0-9800 GCA_051439685.1 Trichodesmium sp. | reverse complement strand
ATAGGTAGGGAACCATTTTGATTAATCCAGGCTGTTTTTATACTTTCTAATATAGTCCGATTTGGACGGTCAATTGTTTCTACTTTTAGCCAATAACAGTTATTAGGTTGACGAACTAAATGTTGTTTAAGACTCTGATAAACATCACGAGAATAACCAACAAATAGTAGTTCTTTTTCCTGATTAAAAATCCCATAAACACCAATTTTTCTTTCTAAAGATAATGGTAAATTTCCTTCAGAATCAATATAAGGTAAATATTCTAATTGAGATAATTCTGGTATTTGTATTTCGGTGTTAGTCATTTCAGTTATCAGTTATTAGTTATTCGTTAACAATAAGTAGGGAGGTGCGAATAAACGTCACTATGTAACAAAAATTTAAAGCATTTGAAGCTCTTAAGATTGCTTTCCTGATGGAATGCTCCGCAAACATGTCGCGAAGCGTTTTATGTCGGCGACAGTCGAAAACCTTCCACTCCATTCCAGTCGCAATGACGTACTTGTAAATTTTTTCTCCTACCTACTTACCTGCTGCTAAAGCTAGAGGCATAAAATTCTAAATTTACTTTTTTATCCCTGGGAAAGGAGAGGTTTTAAACCTTATTTATTCGTCATGTTTTTGGTAGTTTTGCATAGTAATGGTAAATAGAATAGTAATAGAGGAAGATGCTCCTACTACGGTTTCTTATCACAAAAATAATTACAATGCACTACCACAATTTTTCGTATTCTAAAGTTTTAAGAATAGTGATCTTAGATTCATAAGCATTCAGCCGTCAGCTATTAGCTATAATTTATTAATTCATTATTTTGGAAGAAGTAATTAGTCTCCAAGAAGTGACATAAGTTTGTACAACATGACCCAGTAAAGAAAAAGGTTATTACCTAAACTTAGTAAGTCCTTTACGAGCAAAAGCTGAATGCTAATAGCTGAATGCTTACTGAGATTCTGGTTCAATCAAAATTGATTAATCTCTCGTAATTTTATAGATGGCACAGAGGCGACTTGGTTTAAATATTTTAGCTTTAAACATGAAATTAGGTGGCACATTGATAATAATATAATCACTAGATTCATGATACTTCTCAAATTCTTTCGGCATTCCTTTTGGTGTTTCTTGACTGTAAGGAACTGGTTGAAACATTAGCTCCGTAAATTCTAATTTTTGACATGAGCTTTGTGTTGTAATTTGTTGGATAAAATTTTCACTTGTTAATAGGCTAAATAATATTTGCTTTGCTTCTGTCTCTAGGGTAAAACTACTATCAAAGTTTTCAATTATTTTTAAACCCATATTGATTTTCCTTTTTAATTCTTATGTAATTGGGCTATAGATTTTGAGATAGTATTAATTATTGCTATCAAATTGAAAATACCCTTTACTGATCTTACTATTTGTTTGCTCAAACTCAAGCCTATTGACAAAATATGAATAATTGTTAAGCTGCACTTTTATTCAATAAATTATGATAAAATTTGCAGATAAAATATAGTATCTATGATTAAATTTAAAATATTCAAAGGGGATCTAGAACTATGGAAAATCAGGAAAAATCATCAAAAGTTTTAAATAATCCCCAAAGTCAGCTTAAGTTGCTACAAATAGCAGAATATAGTGCTTTAGGAGCTGCATTTTTTGGTTCAGTTTTAGCATGGCTTTTTGAACAAGTTTTATTTGCTGCAACTCCAATAACATTGGCACTAACTTTGAATACAATTAACCGCAAAATATTTGAGGAAAAAATCCAAAAACAGACTAATCATGCTAACCATGAAGTAGAAGAATTAAGAGTAGACCTTAACTCAGTTTTTCAGTATTTAGATAAACTACCTACAATAAATGCTCAAGAAGCTGCAAAATTACCTGTAAATTTCTCTGAAAATCAATCAAGCTTTGAATATAATACAATTACAAAAGAAGATTGGGAAGTAATAAACATAAAATTTGCAGAGATTGATGAAGAATTACAATCATTAAAAGATTTTACTGCAAATTTACAGGAAAATTTAGGAGATAATTCAGGAGATAATTTACAATCAAATAATAATCCTGATATACCAAATAAAATAGAGAATTTACAAAGACAAATAACTAAATTAGAAGAACTAAATAGAGATATTGTCAGACCATATTTTATTCGTCTCATTCGTGCGGTTAAGCAATTAGAGAAAACCGACAAAAATTAATTAGATTTCTTGAATTATATGTAAGACTTCAGCCGTCAACTATCAGCTATTAATTTATTGCCTTCAGAGCAGGAATTAGTATTGAGAGAATTAAAAGTATTGGAAAAAAACTGAGCTTGAGGTGCTAGAGTGTATATTCATTATTTATGAAACAGTTAAAAGCTCAACGGGAGTTAGTTGAATACTTACAAGCAAATACTGTCAAATCAAAAAAATTGATCGGATTTATACCAATTCACTTAAAGAATGTCACAAATAGTTGTTAACTGATGCAGGGAAAGAATAAGCTGAAATTACCATAAAACATAAATTTCAAGTTGCTAAAATCTCACTTCTGTAGGGGCAATTTCCTACGGAATGCTCCGCAAACATGAATTGCTGACTTTTGACTTCTGACTTTAGTGAAACAGTATAGTATGCCACTCTTTCAACTGTCTACTTAAATCTCGGAAATTTAAGAGCAAATTCAGCACTTCAAGGTTCAGAAAGAATAAAGTTAGATATGACATGAAAAATATTGTCATAGTTAAGTGTTCTAATAAATTTAAAATACAGGAAAATTATAATTACAAAATACCTAGAATAATCATATACCAGGGAATAGGGAATAGGGAACAGGAAACAGTTAGAAAAACATTTCCTAGTCTAAGATTTATGATCAGTCTCTATCCTCACCAATTATTTCTTAGCTATATTAATCGGTATTAATCTCACTGTAGTAACTAGAGTTAGATTTTGTTGTCGCTCAAAAATCAACTTTTCATAATGACTATTTTTCAGCATTACTTAATACTCCTATTAATAGGTTTAGCAACTATATACACCTCTGGTTTTATATTGTTAAGGTTATTCCAAAATAGATTGATATTTGAACCTAAATCATTAGTATTAACAAATCCCGCTAACTTTGGTCTTCCTTATCAAGAAATTTGGTTGTCAGTTCCAACTTCTAACAAACAGACAGCAAAAATATCTGGTTGGTGGATTCCTCAAAATGAACCCACGGCAAAAGTTATTCTCTTTCTACATGGTGCAACTGGTAATATGGCAGCTCAGGAAAAAAGTTGTAATCTCGATCGCGTAGCCAAACTATATCAGTTAGGATTTTCTGTATTAATGATTGACTATCGAGGTTACGGTAATAGTCAAGGAAAATTTCCCACAGAAAAGACTGTTTATCAAGATGCTGCCATTGCTTGGAATTATCTAACCCAAGAAAAAAAGTTTTCACCCGAACAAATCTTTATTTATGGATATTCTCTCGGAGGAGCGATCGCTGTTAATCTCTGTTTACAACAACCAAGAGCAGCGGGTTTAATAGCTGAAGGTTGTTTCACTTCTATCAAAGAGATGGCTAAATACAGACGTCGAATTCAAGTATTTCCTCTCAATTTGGTGGTTACTCAAAAATTTGATTTCATCAATAAAGTCAAATCGTTGCAAATGCCAGTTTTATTTATTCATGGTATGGAAGATCGAACTGTCCCCGCAACTATGAGTCAAGAATTATTTGCTGCTGCACCAGAACCGAAAAAATTGCTGTTAATACCTAGTGTTGGACATAGTGACTTGAGTCAAGTAGATAGCGATCGCTACTTAGGAACATTACAGGAATTTTTTGCTGATATAATTAATCAGCCGAAAACTTTTAATCAAGATTTTGTTCACTAACTATGAAATTAGGGTTTGCTGAATAAAGTATGAGTGGTAGGGGTAGGAAACAGAAGACAGGAGTCAGGAGATACACCCGACGCAGAGACGCGGAGACGGGGAGAAAGAAAGGAGAATAAAGTTTTTTTACCACTAAATTAGGGCGGGTTTCCTGAATTTTCGGGTAAGCATGAAAATTGCCACTACAACCCGCCCCTACACATCATTGAAGGTGTGTTAGTCCGCTACTCTGTAGAACCCCTAACAGTATCTTTGCAAAAGTGAGGATTAGGAGACAGGAGACAGGAGACAGGAGGCGCCGAGTTAGGAATCAGGAGTCAGGAATTAGGAGTTAGGAATCAGGAGTCAGAATTTCGGTGAAATAGAATAGGGAAAAAAGTATAACGCATAGCCCCAATCTCCCCATATCCCCGTCCCCCGATCTCTCCAGCTAATTTTATAGAGCCGCTTAGGGGTTCTATAGACTAGGTTAATTAATTAATATCCGAGATAAATCATCAATTATTTTCCTTGAATACCTTTTGTCAGGAGATGTATAATATAAAATTCGGTTATACAGTAATATCATGTTCGGTTGAATACTTATAAATAACTGTTGTGAGGAGTCAGGAGTCAGGAGTCAGGATTCAGGAGAAAAGAAAGGAGGAAAGTCAATTTGGATTTGAGTATTTCTTTGGTACTGTCGGTACTGTCAGTCCTTAAATTTTATTATAACTGATTATCCGAACATGATATAACTGCAAAATTACTTCCTCAACTTACAGATTTTTTATTGAATACAAATTAAAAAAATCATCCTATTCAAATCCTTTCTGTGTCCTGAGTCTGAGTAAGCATTAAGTAGTCAGCTATAGCGGATTTCACTAAGCGTGAGGTACACCCACGCGGGCATTCCGGCCAGCACTGACAACATTTAATTATTAATATCTGTACCTCACGCTTCTTAGGAAATGCTATATCAGCTCAATTATCCTGGATAAATCATCAATTATATCATGTCCGGTAGCATCGGTATTGTATAGTAAAGCTAGGGAGTAGGGAGTAGGGAGTAGGTATGTAGGGAACAGGCAGAAAAACTTAACCAAGAGCCAGAAAAAAACTTAGATTCCCTGTAGATATTTACCCTAACTTTTACACGCTCCGATATTAACGGACATGATATTATTTCTCCCTACTCCCTGTTCCCTAATCCCTCTTTTCCAGAAATGTCTGATATAAAATCCAGTTATACAGTTATCGCACTTTCTACTTCCATTCAATACAGATATAAAATACCAGAATATCCACAGATAATTCTAACTCTCATCCTTTCTGCGTACTGAATCCTGACTTCTGACTCCTCTCATCATACAATAAATAATTATCAGGATGCTATATGATACTTAAGAATTACTATAAAATACTCGTCAACAAAACGAGAGAAAATAAATAGAAAACAGTGGAAACATGACCACGGAAATAGACCAAAAATTCCATCTAATGTTATTAACTGGTAGACTTTTGCTACAAAACAGTGTATCTAGCGAAAGAGTACATCAAGCAATACATCAGTTATCAGATAATTTTGGTTGGGAAATTCGTTTATTTGTAGATTACAAAGTTTTAACCCTAACTACAAAAGTCGAAAATAAATTTTATTCTCGGTTTAGTAAATACATACCTGCCATGAAAATTAATATGGCTTTAACCACTCAAGTTTATCATATAATTGATGGATTTTTGGCAGGAAAAAAAACCCTAGATACAGCCATTTATGAATTAGAAACAATCAACGAAAAATCTCTATATTCTCGTTGGTTAACTGTTTTCATGTTGGGAATAGCTGCGGGTAGTTTAGCGCGAATTTTTGAGGGTGACTGGCAATCATTTTTGATAGTAGGAATATCTACTTCAGTGGGTTTAATGATTCGACAAGAATTAGACAAAAAAAAAGTAAATATGTTCCTACTGCCACTTATAGCTGCTTTTGTAGGTGGATGTATTGGTGGTGTAGCTATTCGACTAGGTTTAACTGCAACACCAGAACTATGTTTGCTCGTACCGTCGATGATGTTAGTGCCTGGAGTGCATTTAATTAATGGCGTTTTGGATTTACTGGATAATCATATTTCTATTGGTATTTCTAGACTTGGTTTTAGCATGATGACCTTAGCTGCTATTGTTTTCGGGTTATTTGTTTCAGTTGCCAGTACCGGAACTTTAATTACTGTTAGCAGCAGTAGTTCCCCACTTCCCCTACTTGAAGACATTTTTTTTGCTGGATTACTTGCAGCAGGATTTGCTATCTATTTTAATGTACCGAAACACATACTTTGGGCGTGTATTTTGTCTGGAGCGATCGGTCATGGTAGCAGAGTTATTTGTATTGAGTGGGGTGCAGGAATGATTTGGGGAAATCTAGTAGCGTCGTCTTTAGTGGGAGTGATGAAAGTCTATTTTTCTCGGAGGTTTCGCGCTCCCTCTGCTGCTATTGCTTTCGGTGCGGTGGTGGGAATGATACCGGGAATTTTTCTGTTTCGCGCGATGAGTGGTTTAACTCAAATGTTGATTTTGGGAAATGATACGACTTTGCCTCTATTGGTTGGTACAGTAATTATGAGTTTGAAAGCTTTGTTGATGACATTGGCAATTCCAGTTGGTTTGAGTCTTCCCACTTTATTGTTTTCTCAGTCGGAACAACGATGATTTTATCAGGACTTACGCATAAGAAACCCAATTTCGACGTTTGAGATTACTTCGCTATCGCTCGTAATGACAGAAATACGTTGTTTTGCGTAAGTCCTATTTATGCTTAGATTAAATTTGGTAGCATTGGTCAGAACAAATAATTCAGGCGTTGGTAAATGATTGTATGATTTTTTCAAGCATAGAAACCGGGTTTGTATTAGATGCCTTAAAATATTAGCATTTTTCTTCAATAAACCCGGTTTCTGATAAGATTTCAAAGTTTGATTCACAAACGCCAAAAAATCCTTTTGGTCAATCCTCTTTTTTATCAGAACAAGTAATTATTAATTATTAATTGTTAATTATTAATTATTAAATGAACCTACATCATGCGGTCTAACCTATCAAGACGCCTCAATAGTCGTATAAAAGCAAACCCTATGACAACTGCCAATATCATTAAAATCAACGCTAAACCAAGTTGGTTACTCACAAATAATATAGTGGCAGATAAAGTAAAACCACTGATAAGTAGAGCATAGCTAGTACCCATTTGCACATTACTAACTCGTCGAACCAACCGATCTGTTTCTGTTGCTCGAACTCTGACCCTAATATCACCCTGTTCTAACTTATCAATTGCATCCTCAATACGACGAGGCAAACCTAAAGCAGTAGAACTAACCTGAGCTGCTTGACGACCAAGTTCATTAAAAATAGTATTTTGAGAATTTCCATCAGACATAAGCTGCATGGCAAACGGTTGTGCCACCTCCATAAAATTAAACTCTGGGTCTAAACCCTTACCTACCCCCTCTAAAGTAGAGAAAGCTCGCATCACAAAAGTAAAAGTTGCCGGGAAACGGAAAGGTTGGTCATAAGCAACTTCATACAAATCATCACTAATAGCTGTTATTGACTGAGCCTCAAAAGGCTTATCCATGAAATTATCCAACATATATTGGATCGAACGCCTCACTGGTCCCATATCTCCAGTGGGAGTCAAAGCTCCTAAGTCTATTAGGGATATAACAACTCTCTCAGCATCTTTTGAGGCAATACCATAAAGAGTTTCCATCAGTTTTTCCCGGATGTTAGACTTAATTTGTCCCATCATCCCAAAATCATAGAAAATTAATCCCCCTTCTGGACTAACAGCAATATTACCGGGATGAGGATCAGCATGGAAAAAGCCATCATTCAAAAGCTGCCTTAAGTAAGCTTCTGCTCCCATTTTGGCCAAAGCTTTTCTATTTTTGCCTGATGCTTCGAGCGCTTCATAATTACTAATTTTGATCCCTGGAACATATTCTAATGTCAGTACCCTGGGAGCTGAATACCGCCAATAAACTCTGGGAACTCTTACCCAGTCACATTTGCGGAAGTTCCGACGAAAGGTATCGGCGTTGCGACCTTCGTTGAGGTAATCTATTTCTAACCAGAGAATGCGGCAACATTCTTCATATATTCCTAACCAGTCTCTACCCCTACCCCATTCCGGGTGACGTTGAAAATAATGAGCTATTCCTTTGAGAATGGCTAAATCAATTTGGAAGAGTTTTTTTAGTCCTGGTCTTTGGACTTTGACTACTACATCTTCACCAGAGTGAAGTTTGGCTTTGTGAACTTGGCCTAGACTAGCTGCTGCTAGGGGAATTGGATCGAAGTTAGGGTAGAGTTCTTCTACTTTTTTGCCTAAATCTTCTTGGATGATTGTCTCAACTTGTTCATAGTTAAAGGCGGGAACTTTATCTTGAAGTTTTGAAAGCTCTTCGACATACTCAACAGGAAATAAGTCAGCGCGAGTGGAGAATAGCTGTCCCAACTTAATAAAGGTGGGGCCTAACTCTAGCATTGTTTCTCTGACCCAAATAGCTTGTTTCCGCCGTCTGAGATTTTTCTTTTCTTCTGTTATTCCCCCCCAGTAACTCCAATCTTTTTTATCTACCCAAAGCCAAGTTAGCCAAAGGAGAACGAAACTCCAAATATCAATGTAACGACGCCGACTAGAGTAATTTTCTTTGTTCCAGCGATAAGCTTTATGACTAGATTTACCGGAAGCTTTGGTCATTGAGCCTCCAGTTGTGTAGTCAGCTTGTCCTTTATGGTTAATGATGTCATCGAGGAGAACAGACACAGTATATGTAATATATGATATTATTTAGGTTTTGACTTATGGCAATATAAAATTAGTACAGAGTAGTTGATTAAGTAGAATGACTACGATATTTTTGCAATTCTGACCTAACTTCAGCTACTTCAGCTCTTAGATCGTCGATCATGGCCTGTAAGTCTTTGGGTTCAGAGTTATAGTCCTCAGAACTACCGTTACTGCTTGTGTTATTTTCTGCTTGAGCTTCTCTATCTGCTCTTTCTAAAACTTGCTCAATAAAAGTATGCAAGTTTTCTCTTTGTTCTACATCAAATTTACCTAGATTACTGAGGGTATTGGTAATGCTAGTTTCTATTTGTTCATAGATTCCTTCTGCAATGGCTCTACCTACAAAGAAGGCATGAATTGGTGATTTACTCATAATTAAGATAGTTGATCTTGATAGTTTTTTGTTAAATAAGAGTTGTATTTTAATGTACTTAACAAGCTGTACATATAATTGATTATTATAGATATGTTAGCTAGCTTTTTGTTAAGCAAATTTCACTGGATTGAGATTTAAGATATGTAATAATCAACACATTTAAAAGATGATAGATATAAGTATCTAATTTAATTTTTTACTAATCTTCTCCAATAATTAAGAAATGATTATCTCAACTTGGAGAACAAAAATTATGTTGATTGTAAAGTATTGTATCACATTATATTATAATTTTTCTAGTTAAGCATTGTTATATCTTTAAATCTTTATATATAAGTTTTGAAATGGTCTGTGATGAGGAGGGTTAACAGGGGTTGGAAAATGGATCAACTAGACTTAGCAAAGCAAACTGATTTTTTTTGACTACTGACTTGCAAATTTAGACTCCTGACTCCTAAAATCTTTGGCGCTTTATATCATGTCCGCTGGAATAGTGATAAATAATGGGGAAGGAGTCAGGAGTCAGGAGTCAGGAGTCAGGAGGGAAGAAAGAAGAACTCAAGAATAGTAGAAGGAGAAAGATATGTGGTGGCGACAACGAGATGGGCAGTTCTATCGCGCTCTTATCCGGACATGGTATCATACCTCAAATTACCAACGCCGAAAATAAAAGTAAATAACTTGTAAGTATTCATGTATGAGCATTCAGTATTCAGCTTTTGCCAGAATCAATCA